>JAPVWE010000055.1 GCA_028572035.1 Desulfobacteraceae bacterium
GGTTTGAAGCGGCACGCTGAGGCCCCCTGTTAGAGGGCATGAGGTAAAAAAAGACATCTCCATGCTCATGCGTCTCACCAAGGGTAACTATTTGGCCTTGAGTAAAGGCCAGGAGTAGTTATCAAAGAGCTAAAATGTTACGATATTTCAGGTTTGCTGACCAGCAGTTTGAGAACCTCTAATTGCTCCATCCGTCATCCTCTGGCGGGCCCGTCTTTCTATCTCTTTTTCTGACATCCCCCTGTAAATCTCAATTTGTTTTCTTGCCCCTTCTTCAGGCTTCCTGAGAGCCAAATCCTTCAAAACTCATTCATTAGGGTTGTTTGAAGGACAGAGATCCGCACTTGAGCTGGATTCCCTGCGATGGCCTGGCCAATACCCTCAGAGAATCCGATGCAGGCCAATGTTTTTCTGCGACTATAACACAGACACCAACGTAGTTCCATCCCTACATATCTGAGAGGAAAACAGGACCGTCCACAAGTTTACAAACCTCTTCTCTTTACGGCAATGAGCAAAGAATCTCAGGGAGGTTGTCATATCTATTTGAATATCTCGCCTGTCTCTTTATACCACATCACCAAATCGAGATGGCCCATAGGTATGTGGACTGCCTCTGAAAATTCCATCATCCTTTTTTCTATGTCAAGATACCTTCTCCTTGATATAGAGCCTGGGATTTCTTTTAGCACCCCAATGAGTTTTAGATTCTTCACTATGTGCCTGTCGAGAATTGCGAGATTCTGCTGGAACCCGATGTTTCTTAAGAAATGGCTCGCCTCCTTGTAACCTATACCCTTGACATTCTGAACCAGCCATTCTCTTGCCTCATGACCATCATTAATCCGGTTCATTATGGATTTTATGGAGACCTTGCTATCATCTAAGAATTTTTTTCTCGCCTCGATAATATACTCTGATTTCTTGTACAAAAATCTTACCTTATTTAATTCTTTCGCAATCTGACTGGCATCTCCTGCAAGTAAAACCCCTTTTTTCATCATGTTCTCTACAGCAGCCCAGCAGGATATGCCCCTTGATTGAGGAGTCAGTATACAAAAGACGAGTTCAGCAAAGATCTCTTCTCTTGTCCCTGTCTTCCAAATCTTCTCAAATTCATGTAATCTCAACCCAATCTCTTCCCTCTTAGAGTTATAAATAGCCCTAATTTCTTCAACTGGATGATTCCTTCCCATTAAAAAATGGCTCATAATCTTAGGTGATGGATTTTGATGTTGAGGAAATACCCTCTATTGATCTATAATCCCTAAAAATAAAAAACTTTATAATGGCAGGTTTTAGGATTAGATACAAAAGAAATTTTTTAAATAAGGACGCAGATTTTCGCTGATATCCGCAGATAATTATTCTATTAGCTCTTTATATTTAAAATCTTTCTTCCGAGTTCCGAATGACGGAACCCGCCCCGTCCCGATGGGATCGGGATCGCTTCGGGAGAATTCGGAAACAACCTGCATTTATCCACCACAGGCGGATTCACCCGCCATAAGTCAGGCGGGTTAATCTGGGTCCAAAAAGGAAATTCCTATGCAATCCAGTTACAGGCGAAGACAGCCCCCGGTACATGGTATCCCGCGTATCAGACCAAGCGCTGACCACAGGTTGGAAAGTGTCTTTTCACAGATCGGCGTACCTGAAAAAAGACCTTTTCAACCAGACCCGTTCCAGATCAAGGCCCTGTCTGCTATCAGGCATGCTGATTGCCTGGTTTCAACACCAACCGGAAGTGGCAAGACATGGATTGCAATAGAGGCGATAGAGGGTCTACATAAGAATGGTGGGAGATCATGGTACGCATCCCCTCTTAAGGCGCTTACCAATTCCAAATACCTGGAGTTTGGGGCCCGCTTTGGAAAAGAAAATGTTGGCATATTAACCGGTGACCGGGTAGAGAATCCAGATGCCCCGATTATTGTAGGAACCACCGAGATCCTCAGGAATCAGCTCTATGATGCCATGCATAAAGGAGAGGATTTATCTGCGGATCTTGTGATCTTGGATGAAGCGCATTTTCTTGGAGACGCGGATAGGGGCGTTGTATGGGAGGAGACCATGATATATCTCCCTGCCCGAATTCCTCTTCTATTGCTCTCTGCCACCATAGGGAATACCTCACAGATTGCCGCGTGGCTCCAACATTTAAGGGGGAAGAAATGCATTGTGATTGAAGAAAGGGCAAGACCTGTCCCTCTGTTTCCCCTCTTTTTCCACCCAACAGGAAGGCTATCTCCCTTGATTGGTAAGAAAGGGCTTGATAGAAAGGTATTGGATTATTTAGGCAACCCAAAAGCACCTGTCATTGCTACAGGCAGAAGGCTTCCCCCGTTTGGTGAGATAATAGATGTGTTAAGGAAATATGATCTTCTTCCAGCCATATTCTTTTTGAAATCCAGGGCCAATTGTGATGAGGCACTTGACCTGTGTAAGGTAAACGTAAGGCACGATGAATATAGCAAAAGGAGACTGAACAAAGAGATTGATAAACTGATAAATCTATATCCTCACCTCGCTCGACACAATCAAGTATGGCACCTGAGAAACCTTGGTATTGGATCTCACCATAGCGGTCAACTACCATCGTGGAAACTGATGATAGAGGATTTGATGACAGGTGGTTTGCTTGATGCGGTATTTGCCACATCAACAGTGGCTGCGGGGGTAAACTTTCCTGCAAGGAGCATCATTTTTCTCAATTCGGACAGATACAATGGACATAAATTTGTCTCTTTGACATCTACTGAACTTCACCAGATGACAGGTAGGGCAGGGAGAAGAGGAATGGATAATATCGGCTTTGCTATAGTAATTCCAGGGCCTTTTATGGATACTCCTTTAGTTGCAACTCTGTTGAAATCTCCATCTGAAGATGTCGTGAGCCAGATAAGGATTGATTTCTCAATGGCCTTAAACCTTCTCTTATCCCATAACCCTGAAGAGATTAAAGAGATCCTTTTCAGATCCTTTGCCAACTATGTGAATCTGGAAAACAGGGACAAGGGTCTTGAAGATCGGCTTAAGCAAGCCGGTAAGAGATTAATGGGATTTCTTCGTCACCCCCTGTGCAGTTCCTCGGAATTTGCCCTCAATCTGTCAAGGAAGATCGTTGCCATAAGAAATGAGATTAGGAAAGTCAAGGAGGATCAAAGAAAGCTTGAAACCACCCTTTCTAAAACCGCCAATCTTGTCCCTGGGAGACTATTTTTGGATACAAGATCCCGCCTATATTGCGTTGTCAAAAGCCACACAAAGAGGGATAGAAATGGGGTCCTTGCCTGCCGCCTAAGGCACGGATCAGGAAGAAAAAAACTACCAAAGATGCGATTTCTTGCTCCAGAAAAGATCTCAGCTATCCTGGATAGGGTGGTAGACATCCCGTCAACGGAAGGCTCAATTGCTTTACAGGGCATCTTATCCAAGGTATTATCAAATGAGATACCTCCCCCCCTTGAAGGCCTGCCATTAGGGGAAGAGGAGGTCTCTAAAGTCAAACCCTTGAAAGATCGTATCCATTTCCTTGAACAGGAACGTGACCACCTCCTGTGCAACAGATGTGAACATTTTGATATCTGTCATGGCAGGCGCAATAGGGCCTTTAGATCAGCCCTTAAAGGATTTTCCAATTTGTGGGATGCAGCCAATGCTGTGAGGGAAAACCTTTGGGCTGATTTTATACGTCATCTGAATTTCTTAAAGGCAGAAGGTCATGTAAGGGATGATGGTGCCCTGACAGACGACGGGAAGTGGGCATCTCAGCTAAGGATTGATCAACCTCTTATGATTGCTGAAGGCCTGAGATTAGGCCTCTTTCCGGAATCAAACCCTTCTCTTTTGGCTGGCCTTATAGCAGCCTTTGTCTATGATAGGGAGATAGAGGTTGAATTTGACCATTCAAAGGTCCCAAAGGAACTTATTACTGCGTATGACAAGATGAAAAACGGGCTTTTTCCTCTTATGGAGAGGAAGACCATCCACGGATTTCCGGTAAGACCTATCCCATTATGGGCAGCAGCCACAATCCATGCCTGGGCAAAGGGACTTGAATGGGAAAGGGTCTTGATGATAGTAGATATGACCGAAGGTGATTTGGCCATGCTGGTTTCGAGAACCGCTGACAATTTAAGGCATGTTGCATCCCTCACCAATGTTTATCCTGCTGTTGCCAGGACATCGACTCATGCCATCTCCCTGATCCTCAGGGAGCCTGCTATCTTTGATTAGGAACTGGGAATTAGGGAATTTAGGAATTAGGCACTTAGATGATACCTCTCAGGGATACAATACGTTCAAAAAACTACCCTGTAGTCAATTTAGCGATTATTGTCCTGAATGTTCTCTTTTTTATCATAGAGATATCCAAGGGTGAAACACTAAATCGGTTTATCTATACCTATGGTTTAGTGCCCGCCAGGTACTCTATCCCAACGATTTCCTCTTATTTTACCCTTGGACAGCAACTCCTTTCTTTCGTATCATTTATGTTCCTGCATGGAGGATTCTTTCATCTCCTTGGGAATATGTGGTCACTCTACATATTTGGCGATAATGTGGAGGATAGGCTCGGTCCTTTCAGGTATCTTCTCTTTTACCTTCTGTGTGGGTTTGCCTCTGGTGTCTCCCATCTTGCTATTAACTGGCACTCTCAGACACCGACCATTGGTGCCAGTGGGGCCATTGCAGGAGTAATGGGGGCCTACATGATGCTGTATCCTAAATCAAGGATATTGACCCTGATACCAATCTTTTTTTTCTTCCACCTTGTGGAGATACCTGCTGTTTTCTTTCTTGCCATCTGGTTTATCTTCCAGTTCCTGAGTGCAGCTGGAGGACAGGGTGGTATTGCCTGGTGGGCACATATTGGTGGATTCATCTTTGGAATCATCTTCCTCCGAGTATTCCTGTTATTCGATGAGTCTTTTTTAAGCAGAAAGCTCGGACAAATAACCAAAAAAAGCAGGTCTGCCAGGATCCAGGTGATAAGACCTGTCAGTTTTGGCCAGGATCCGGACATGTACGGGAACATAACTGTCACCAGAAGGGAGGCCGCCTTTGGTGCCAGGAAGCTTGTCAACATCCCGGAAGGTTTCAAGAAAAAGCGATTTGTGTTAATCATCCCTCCTGCAACCTCGGAAGGAAGCAAAATGAGGCTTTCCGGCCTGGGTCGAAAATTGGATGGAGGGGAAAGTGGTGACCTCTATCTCAAGGTAAATATAGAAGATTAGCCTTGTTTCTAAAACAAGCTCTAATTAGAAATAGGAATAGTTGAGATAGCGCTTATACTGTTGGGGACTGATAAGCTCTTTGTAGAGCATATCTTTCAGGATCCGCCTTAATTTCCTTTTATGGCGACTGGCAATGTATTTGTTTTGGAAAATTGAGTGGTGATATTTTCTGGGAGATGGCAGCATCAATGCCAGGAATGCTCCTTCCGCTGCGTTGACCTGATTTGGTTTTTTCTTGAAATAGTAAGTAGAGGCCCTGCCCACGCCGAAAATGTCAGGGCCAAACTCGGCAATATTCAGATAAATTTCCAAGATCTGGTTTTTGGAAAATCTATCTTCCATGCGTCGCGTAACAATAAGTTCCTTCAGCTTCCTGGTAAGCGTTTTGGAGGAATATAAAAACACGTTTTTTACGACTTGCTGGCTGATCGTACTGGCTCCATAAACGAATTTACGTCGTTTGATGTTTTCCGCAAATGCATTGATAAGGGCGTCATAATTAATTCCTTTGTGCTCAAAATAACTGGCATCTTCACCCATCACCACGGCATAAAGTAGATCCCGGCTAATCTCCTCCAAAGGACTCCACCGGTAGCTAGCTCGTTTGCCATTCAGTTTGCTGATTACCCGTCCCTGGGCAATTCCTTTAAGCTCCTTAAATGTCATCGTTTCAAAATCAGGCATGGAACTGAAAAAACCATAAAGGAGAATTCCCATTATTCCGATAAACACGCACACCAGAAAGCCCGTTATTAAACAAATCAAACGAAAAAAACGATAGGGACTCAACACAACGTAAGAAACCCTCTCAACAATGGATCGGATTTTTTCTTTTAATCGCAAGTTAAACTTCTTTTTGACAGATTCGTGGGGTAGTTTCTCTTTCAACTGAACCCGGCTCACTATAACTATAATACTATCAGATTTTGCAGGTTAAGGTCAAATCAGGTGTAAAATGTGTAGATTGAATTATCAGAACCTGCTTTTTGTGGAAAGGAATATGGAATGATGTTCTCATCAATCTGAATGAATTTCCACCTTTTAATTCGCTACATTTGGAAGGACAACATGGCTAAGCCAGTAAGAGTTGCAAACATGGAAAATTGCTCAGGCTGCCAGCTTTGTGAGTATGTTCATTCGCCAGGATGGGCATATGTGCGGCAAAGAACTATCAATTGGCCCGTGATGAAGAACCCTTAAATACATTTTCCCTTGACCGTGGAAAGGCTCGGGGCAAAAAATCATTGACCCTTAGGAGAAAGTCGCACCCTTGCTCCATCGATCTCGACAGTCGTCTTCGAATAGGTCAGTTTTTGGATGATCTTTCCGTCCCTGAAGTGGACAACATCTACTCCCCGTCTCCTCTCAGGCCTTCCCTCGTAGCCCTTTTCTGACGACGGCCAGTCGAGCTGCCATCGGTACAGGACTTTCTGCTTGGCCTCATCAACAAAGAGGTCCTCCGTAGTGAATCGAAAACCCCCATGGTTTTCAAACCAGGGGGCCCATGCCTGATGTAAGGCCTCCTTACCCTGCACTATTGCACCATGCCAGTGTTCAAAAAAGACATCCTCGTGAAAGAGCTCCATTACACCAGTGAGGTCGTGGTCGTTCCAGGCCAGTTCCCATTGTATCATGGCGTTGCTGATCTCTTCTTTTGAAAGCTCCATCTGCTCCTCCTTTCACAGGTAGGTTGGCTATCCTCTAACCTGTCAAAATTTTAAACCTTCAAAGGTTTATGCATATGGATATCATAATTTTTCGCGACTTTCAATTGTTATGATTCCTGCCTAAACCTGCAACCTCAAATCAGCGCAGGTTACATGTGCTAGTCAAAACTTCAACCGGTTTCTCTTATCTGATGAAACAGCGTGTCCTGCCAGGCCAGGTAATCTCTAAACCGGAACTTGCCAATCTCGTTATTTTTTGACTTTCCTCATCTATCTCGGTATAAAAACCCAATGTTTAGGCCATTCTTTAATGAGGAGACACCCATGGGCTTACGCCCGTGGCACTTGGAGGTAAAGGGCGGCCTTGAGGTCTTTTCTGAGCGACTGGTGGAAGGCCGCCGTCCTTTTCACGACTTATCAGCGGGGGAGACCGCAGTCGCGCCCATTGGGCGGGAAATGCGGAGGGGGCAAAACTCCCCCGCAGATAAGGCGTAGAAAAGATCCCGCCTATCTGGGGCGGGAGAGCCTTGGAGCCGAAGAAAAGACTTCAAGGACGCGTGATATACATTTTAAGGCATTCACCCCCGAGCTCACGCCCGGGGGTCCTCTGCCGATTCTTGATAGAGCACATGAGTGAACCCTTCAGAAATCATTCCTTCTTTTTCAACATGGAAAGGAG
>JAPVWE010000056.1 GCA_028572035.1 Desulfobacteraceae bacterium
TTTCTTTTCCGGGAGAACAATTGGTTCTTCCTCCAAAATATCTCCTATCTCTTCCTCAATCTTTTCAGGATCTTCCCCGGCCTCCATCCTCTCTATTGCCTCCTTCATCCCCTTTCCCATATTTAGGCCAGCCATTTCAGAAAGTTTTCGCATTAGATTAGCTGCCTGTTTAGGATCATCTTCATTAATAGTCTGAGCTTCCTGTGCGAGCATACCAAAAGCCCTTTCCATCTTTTCCTCATCAAAGGGGAGGGAATCCTCACTGTTCCCCTCATGGCTTTCCCTCAGAGTGGAAAAGCTCGATAGAAACCGTTTTAGTTTCATCTCTCTGCATTTAGGACAGATCGGCTGTTTGCTGGTATTTATTGATTTTGAGTAAAAACTGAAAATGGTATTACACCTTTCACAGTAGAACTCATAGATAGGCATCTCTCCTCCTTGGTTTTTTCTTTCTTGCACATATTATCAGCAGGTTTTCGCCATGACAAGAAAAAATAGGCGCCTTAATGTAATCAGAGGGGTCTTGCTATGAAGCAGTGAATTAGTATAATAAGATATCTTGAGGAAAAGATGATGTCAGTCGATCATTGTAAGTTGTTCGTTGTCAAGAATAACAAGGTAGGGTAAAATGATATAGAATTGAATTGGGACTAAACAAAACCAAATGAGTTAAACCGATGGACTACTGACAAGTATCAACGGACAGTACCCAATAATGTAAACACCTAAAAAAGGATTGCGATTATGCAAGATAAACCATTGGTAGGGATAGTTATGGGAAGCCTCTCTGACAGGGATGTAATGGAGGAATGCATAAAGACCCTAAAAGAAATGGACATAAGTTTCGAAATAACTGTATCTTCTGCTCACAGGTCTCCAGATAAAACCAGGGACTACGCCACCAGTGCCACTGCTAGAGGAATAGAGGTTCTCATTGCAGGTGCTGGTTGGGCAGCCCATCTAGCTGGGGTCCTGGCTTCCTATACCACACTGCCAGTAATCGGGGTACCTATTGACTCCTCTTCCCTTAAGGGAATAGATTCGCTCCTGTCAACAGTCCAGATGCCTCCAGGCGTCCCTGTAGCTACCATGGCAATTGGCAGAGGCGGTGCCCAGAATGCTGCGATATTTGCCGCCCAGATACTAGCCCTCAAGCATGCCGACATTGCCAAGAGATTGGAAGAGTACAAAGAGGGCCTGAAATTGAGGGTAAAAGAGGTCGAGAAAGATTGAGCTATTTGGCTAAGATTGATTCAGATGAATCCCTAAGAAAGGGCCTCGATGAAGCTGCTAAAATCATATCAGAAGGAGGCATTGTAGCCTTTCCCACAGAATCTTTTTATGGCCTGGGTGTAGATGCAACCAATCCTCGTGCGATCAAAAGGCTCTTTAAGATAAAAAAAAGGGATCCCGATCTCCCCATCCTCATTTTAATTCCTTGCCTTGGAGAACTCCCTAAGTACGTTGCTTCTATTCCGCGAGGTGCAAAAAGGATGGGAGAAGAATTCTGGCCCGGCGGCCTCACTATGATCTTTCACTCTTCTCCTATCTTGCCATCGGTATTGACAGCCGGTAAAGGAAAGGTGGGTATCAGGATCTCCAGTCATCCTTTGGCTCAGGCCCTGTCAGGGGCACTAAATGTTCCGGTTACCGGAACAAGTGCCAATATATCCGGAAGACCTCCTTGCATAAGGGCCGATCAGATTGTAGAATGTTTAGGTAATGATGTGGATCTCATATTAGATGGAGGAACAACACAAGGGAAATGTCCGTCTACTATCCTTGATGTGACAGTTGATCCTCCTTTAATCATTCGGGAAGGGATAGTAAAGGCGGAAGAAATTATTAAGAGTGGTATTCATGAAAAGATAGTTGAGTCGCCGAGTCGTTAAAAGGTCAGGCAGTCAAAATCAAATCACTCAACCATTTGACAAGCTCTGTATCAGTGAAAAATAAGAAAATCATAATCATTACTGGTCTTTCGGGATCAGGAAAAAGCACAGCGATAGATGCCCTTGAAGATGCTGGTTTTTTCTGTATAGATAACCTGCCCGTGATCCTACTACCCAAGTTTTTGGAGTTCAGGGCAAAGACTGGTTCAGAAATAACCAAACTTGCCCTGGTTATGGATCTCAGAGAGGAGGAGTTTATTCAAAGATATCCCGATATCTTCACCAAACTCAGGCAGGAAGGATACCTCTTTGAGATCCTTTTTCTCGAGGCCTCTACAGAGGCCCTCCTAAGGAGGTACAGTCAGACTCGAAGAAAACACCCCCTCAGCGAGGCAAAGAATCTTCTCGAAGGGATTCAAGCTGAGAGAAAGGAATTCAAAGACCTGAGGGAGATTGCAGATCTTATAATTGATACATCAAATTACAACGTTCATGAATTGAAGGAGATTATTCTAAACCATGTCCTCAAGGCAGTTCCTGCAAAAAGGATGAAGATTTATCTTCTCTCCTTCGGGTTCAAATATGGTATACCCCATGATGCGGATCTGGTTATTGATGTGAGGTTCCTGCCTAACCCTCACTTTGTTCAAGAATTAAGAAACCTTGACGGCACATCCCCAAAGGTCAAGGAATTTATGGATAGGTGGAAAGAGACCCATATCTTTCTTGAGAAGTATTTGGACCTCCTTAACTACCTCATCCCTCACTATGAAAAAGAAGGGAAATCATCTTTGACTATTGCCGTAGGATGTACAGCGGGGACACACAGGTCAGTGAGTATTGCCGATGCTATCTATAGAGAACTTAAAAAAACAACAAATCTTATCACTTTGACTCATCGAGATATAGAATTAGACAGATAATGAAACACGCCCCTGATCGCTCTAAGGTAGAACAGCTTATAGAGAAAGGTGTTAGGATTTACAGTCCGGAAACCATTACTATGGGAGAAGAGGTATCTGTTGATAGAATATCAGGCGATAGGGTTATAATCCATTCCGGGTGCAAGATTCATGGCTCCAGTACCTTAATAATGGCCGGATGCGAAATTGGTTACGAGGGCCCTGCGACTATTGAAAACTGCCAATTAGGCCCTTATGTAAAACTAAAGGGAGGGTTTTTTTCACAGTCAACCTTCTTGGAAAAGGTTACTTTAGGATCAGGTGCCCACATTAGGGATGGATGCTTATTGGAGGAACAGGTCAAAGGTGCCCACACAGTAGGTCTTAAGCAGACCATTCTATTTCCTTTTGTCACCCTTGGAAGTCTTATAAATTTCTGTGATTGTTTTATGGCTGGGGGTACAAGCCGAAAGAATCATAGTGAGGTTGGAAGTTCATATATCCATTTTAACTACACGCCGGATCAGGATAAGGCCACCCCCTCTCTTATTGGTGATGTTCCTAAGGGCGTCATGTTAAATCAAAAGCCAATCTTCCTTGGTGGACAAGGGGGACTGGTCGGGCCAGTCAGGATTGGATATGGAACGGTCATTGCCGCTGGAACTATCTATCGGAAAGACTTCCCTGAAGGAGATGGGCTACTGTTTCCTGGGTCCAATGTAAAAAGACAACAGCCTCTTCATCTTGGGCTTTATCCAGGTCTCAAAAGCATCATAGCCAATAACATCAATTACATAGCCAGTATCATTGCCCTTAGGAAATGGTATATTGACTCCCGGTCTCTCTTTTTTGGAGCTGATCCAATGAAAAAGCTCCTTTATGAAGGTGCCTTGGAAAAGATAGAAATGGTGGTTACAGAGAGAATAAAAAGGTTAAGAGAGGTTGCCCACAAAATGCCCCTGTCAATTGAATTATATAAAGAGGTCATGAAAGAACATGCCTTACAAAGACACCAACACCTAAGGATGGAATTCTTTGAACAGTGGCCCAAGATAGAGGAATCCTTGACACACTGTCTCAGCAAGACAGGAGACCCTGAAAAAAGGGATGAATTCTTGGCCCTCATTCAACAGAGAATAGATCAAAAGGGGAAAGATTACCTTCGGGTTATTAAGGGAACAGGAAATTATGGTGCTTTGATATGTACGGAATGGCTTCAAGGGTTGATCGATGAAATCAATGATGAGACACTAAAGCTTATTCCCTCTTTTAGACCTTAAGTGAAAGATGATTAGTGAAGGCTTATTTCATGCTGCTCGAGATGAAAATCGTTCTTTGCGATTATGATAATGCGCCGATTGATCTTCTTTTCCAATTCCATAACGGAATATCTTTCTTCTTCCTTTAGAACCTTCTCTATTTCAGGACTTACCAAGAGATAGATCTTGCCCTCCTCGCCTGAGACCAACTCTCTTTCCAGGTCCCTGAAGATATCATAGCAGACTGTAGTATGCGACTTAAGTCGGCCCCTTCCCTCGCAGTAAAAGCAAGGTTCAGTTAGAAAGAGATTTATATTTTCCCTTGTCCTTTTCCTGGTCATCTCAATCAGCCCTAACTCTGACACCTTCATGACAGTAGTCTTTGCCCTGTCTTTTTCCAGGGCCTCCATAAGGGCCAGAAACACCCTTTCCCTATTCGCTTCCCTATCCATATCTATGAAGTCAATGACAATCAGGCCCCCAATATTTCTTAATCTCAGTTGATAGGCAATCTCCTTAACCGCCTCCAGATTTGTTTTTACAATGGTTTCCTCCAGGTTTCGCTTTCCTACATAGCTTCCTGTATTAACATCTATAGCAGTAAGCGCCTCTGTTGCCTCAATAACAATATATCCACCAGATTTTAACCAGATTTTTCTATCCAGGGCCCTACTTATCTCCATCTCAATACCATAGGCATCAAATAGAGGTTCCCCGCCTTCATAGAGTTCAACAGAGTACCTGAGATTTGGGGCAAAGGTATCTATGAACTCTACTATCAATTGATGCTCCTCCCTTGAGTCGATCACCAGTCTGTCAATCTCTCTGGTAAAAAGATCCCGCACGGCCCTTAAGGTAACTGTCAATTCCTTATGAAGAAGGCTGGGGGAAGAAAATGTTTCTCTCTTCTTCTGGATACCCGCCCACAATCTGGTTAAGAACTCCATCTCGGATTTCAACTTTTCCTTAGGTGCCCTCTCGCTTACAGTCCTCACAATGAAACCTGCACCAGGTGGCCTTAGCTCTTGCATGATCTTCTTTAGCCTGATTCTTTCTTTCTCATCTTCTATCCTGCGTGAAATACCAATGTGATCAACGGTGGGCATAAAAACCAGATGACGTCCGGGAAGGGTTATGTGAGATGTTAATCTAGAACCCTTCGTACCCAAAGGCTCCTTAGAAACCTGAACCAGGATATCCTGACCTTCTTGCAGGAGACCCTCTATATTAATATCACAGCCTTTTAGGGACCGCGTCCGTAAAGGTGTTGCAACTTCCAGGCTGTTATCATCATCTCCTTCTTGCAACATAATCTGCTCCCAGTGGCGAAGGTCATTATAGACATCTGTTACATACAAAAAAGCAGGTTTATCAATACCTATATCCACAAAGGCTGCCTGCATTCCAGGTAGAACCCTCAACACCCTACCGAGATAAATGTTCCCCACCAGTTCCTGTTCGGAGCCTCTTTTAATATATAGTTCAACCACTATTCCATTTTCTACTAAGGCCACCCGTGTCTCATGTGGTCTGGCATTTATTACCAGTTCATTGGTCATCAGCAGACCTCAAAAAAGGACACCTTCTGTTTTTAAGATCCTCACCCCCTCTATCTGGCTGTCGGGGAGAGAAAATATCTCTTTTATAACCTCTATAGACTTCATTTCAGGACCTCTCCCGTGTCTTACAACTAACTCCAGCTCGTCTTTGGATAACAGATCTAATTCTTTTACCAGATATCGGATATCAACTGTTCTTTCACCATTCCTGTGTTCCTTGACTACTGGGTAGGTATTTACCCTTAGAAACCTATCCAGATCCTCTTGATTGAAAGATCCATGTATCTTGATATGAAAATGACTTTCTTTGATCCGGGGAGGAGGGATCTTTCCTGCTATCTCCTCCATAAAAAGAACCCTGACGCCAGAGGGAAGTTCCCTGTTGAGCTGTTCAATTGTTAGAGATGTGTTTTGAATATTTTTAGCCTGAACATCCATTATTTCACTCAGGCTCTCCATTCCCACAGGCAGGGCCAATGCAAAGGACACCTTTGGCATGGGATGATAACCATCTGAATAAACCAAATCAATCCCAGCTCTTCTGAATGCCCTGATAAACAACCTAACAAGCTCCAAGTGACTGAAATATCGAGCCTTTTCCAGTTTTGTAAATCGCACCCTATACCTTCTCATCTTACCATTTGATTCCTTTGATGAAGAGGTAACCTTCTCTTTACCTGTCCGCTCGTGCCTGTTCGCCTCGTCCCTCGGCAGGACGGCGGGCCTCCCTGCCCGTCCCGCTCTGCGGGACGAGGTGGGCGGGGCAGTGGCAGGCGGGAAGGAATGCCAGGCATCAAATAAGACCGGAGCAATGTTAGAGTCGTTACAGACACCACAGTTCAAACAATGCTCCCTACAGTCGGGGGTTTCTTGACCCTCCATAGCCTTTTGCCACTCCCTCAGCAAAAATGCCTTAGATACACCTGAATGGATATGTTCCCATGGTAGAATTTCATCATGATCCCTCTCCCGAAGAAGATAGAACTCCGGATCAAGATGGTGTCTTTGGAAGGCCTTGTTCCAGAAATCTAAGCTAAGATGCTCGCTCCAACTGTCAAAACGGGCGCCCTGCTGCCAGGCCTCAACCAATACCTTGGTTAACCTCCTATCACCCCGTGAAAAAACTCCCTCAAGCCAGCCTGCTTCTGGTGTGTTCCATTTGACCCTCACCTTACGACTCTGGAGTCTCTTCCTGATTAGATTGATTCTTCTTTTGCTCTCTTCAAGTTCAATCTGGGGCAACCATGCAAAAGGTGTATGCGCCTTGGGAACAAATGAGGCAATGCTTACATTTAGCACCTGTCCCTTTCTTCCCCCAGGTGCCAATCTGGAAATCTTCTTACTTAACTCAACGATAGATTCGATATCACTATCTACCTCATAAGGAAGGCCTATCATAAAATAAAGTTTGATCAGGTTCCAACCCCCCTCATAAATATCCCTGGCTGTGTTCAAGATCTGATCATCTGTCAATCCCTTATTGATAATATCCCTAAGTCGCTGGCTACCTGCTTCGGGTGCAATAGTAAAACTAGTCTTCCTCACTTTCTTTATCTCTTCCATTAATAACGAAATAGCCCCATCAATCCTTAAAGACGAGAAACTAACAGCAACATGTCTACCTGTAACCCTTGCCATCAATTCCCTTAATAAAGGAAGGACACAGCTATAATCGCCTGAACTCAAAGAGAGAAGGGATAGATCCTCAAACCCTGTCTCAGTTAAACCGGTTTCAGCCGTGCGTACTATTTCAAGAGGATCCCGTTCCCTAACCGGCCTATATATCATCCCAGCCTGGCAAAAACGACACCCCCGGCTACAGCCCCTGGCGATCTCAATAGTGAATCGATCGTGAACCAGCTCAGTACATGGAACTATCTGCCTTGAGGGAAAAGGGTAAGAATTAAGATCAGGAACTATGGCCTT
>JAPVWE010000057.1 GCA_028572035.1 Desulfobacteraceae bacterium
AGAGGTTGTATAAAGACCTCATCGGGAGGTAACGTATCCTGATGAGGGCTTTTTTTGCTCAATAATCCCTACTATAACAGGGGCAGAGGGACATCCCCGGCACCTCACCAATGCTTGGCACCATTTTGCCAAAAAGCGTTATGACGATGAGTACAGGTGAACGCCTAGCACGGGAATAGAGGAGGCGATAGTGGCCACTATATTTGGTTAAAGTTGTCTTTTAGGCGCCACTTGCCGTTATTTCGAAGATAACTGTTCCCCCACCGGTGATATCGCACGGGTCAAGGCACTGGATATAGGCACACCCCTCTTTTGCTCCTGAAAGGCCCAGGGTCTTTGCAGAAACCCCCTTAGACAGGGCAACGTAGTACGGCATAAGGGAGGCTAATGAGTGCATACACACCTCAGAGCTCCTTTTGATATCAAGGATATAGCCTTCTCGTATGACAACTGAGTCTCCAAGATTGTAGACAGGGCAGGTTCCCTTTATCTCTTTTACCTTAACAATAAGATCCATGGAAAGGACTCCTGTATCAATTCAAGTTTAGCCAGCCCTGGTCGGTTCAGCGGAATTTCTCGACATAGACCTTCATGAGGATCTTTCCCCAACCCCCCTTGTCGAGACCTATGTCCGTGCACTGCACGATGTGGGATCGCTCGAAATTCGGGTCTGACTTTGTGATGAACCTCTCGTAGATCGCCGGCAGCATGTTGCTTATTTGTCCCAGGGCGGAAATGCACATCCTTTTCGGACACTCCTCGGCAATCAGTTCTCCACCGGCGGTCATCACGAACCGGTCTCCCACCCGGTGCTGGGCATAACAGCCATGGGACTCGATCACCTCGGCTATGACCCTGCACTTCACGAACTCGGGTGTTTGCGTGACCATCTTCACCTTCTCGGGATCGGATCGAAAGATCTCCATCTCCTCATCGGTGTATCCCATGTGTTTCTGAAAGCGTCTCCATATTTCTTCAACTTCCATCTTTATCCCTCCTCTTTAATTTGCTATCGGTTTATGTAGTTGACCTACCCCTTGAGAAAATCAGGCCGGCTATATTCCGGATCAGGGTAGGCGTAGAAGCCCTTTCCGGTCTTGAGGCCAAGCTCGTTTCGATCCACCATGGCCTTGAGGGCCTCGGGAGGATGGTCCTTGGGGTCCTTGGATTCGTTGTAGTAGACCATCTCGATGTCGTAGACCACGTCGAGTCCAACATTATCCATGAGACCGAAGGGTCCCTGGGTCATTCCGGTAAAAATCATCCAGCCTCGGTCGATATCCCTGAAATCGACAAACCCTTCTGCCCACATATAAAGGGTTTCTCGCTTGATCGCCCTCCAGACCCGGTTGAAGCAGAAGCCCAGGATCTCCTTCTTGACCGTTAGGGGTACACAGCCGATGGAGCGAATCCATGCCTTGCCGCCCTCCATGGTCTCGGCTGTTGTCTTTGTTCCGCCCATGATATCGACCATATTCATCCCCCTAACCAAACCGTAGAAGTGGATGTTCAGGCACCTTTCTGGCCTGGCAGTGGCGGTTTCTATCTTCGATATTGGTATGGAGGAGCTGTTTGTTGCAAGGATGGCCCCTCGGGGGGTCAGGGCATCGAGCCTCTCGAAGACCTTCCGCTTCAGCTCCAGATCCTCAGGGACGGCCTCGATAACGATGTCGGCATCTCGAAGTGCCTCCTCCAGCTCTTTGCAGAACTTCACCTTATTGGCCGCCTTTTTCCAGTCCTCCATGGGCACGATCGGCTCTCCTCCTGAGATCTTCATAGAGGCCTTGAGGTTTTGCTGTACCCTGTTGAATGACCCCTCATCGGGGTCGTGGGCAGAGACCTCGTAGCCAAAGCAAGTGGCCTGAATGGCGATCTGAGTGCCCAAGAGACCGGTACCGACAACGGCAACTTTCCTAATCTTCTCTTCCATATCTCCCTCCTTTACCTTTTAATTATTTTTAATCTACTTCGTCACATTAGTCTTCCCCACCCCATCGATCTGTGACTGCTGCAGCAATAATGGCTTTTGACATTTCCTTTCTCCTATATCTCATAATTGTCATACCTTACATCAGTTCTAAAATCCCTTGTCAACTAAAAACCCTAAATCCGAGATTGATCTTTAAAGATACGTAGTCGAGTCTACCCTCTTGACAATAAAGACAGATAGCTGTCAAGAGCGCAGACGTCTTTGTCTTGCTGTGTTCCTTGGTTCAAAAGTTATCTTCCCATCGAGTACAAGGAGTAGTTCTTCACCTCTTTGCTTAAACACGGGTACTTCTTTAGGTTTTTAGGCAACTGCCTCTCTTGCAACGCCAGGGCATTTTAGGTTTCTGTTGTAGATTTCTGCAAGAAAGAAACAGCCGGTCAATAGAGCTAATTGAGGGACAAGCTGCCGATGATGAGATGCAGACAAAGATTTTCGACGCCTTGCCGTCTCACTCTTACAATTGAGAAACAATGGTTTAACAATAAATGTTCTTGACTTTTGATTAGGGTTCGTCTTAATTCTAAATAAACTTAAATTCCAAGGAGGTAGATACCGATGAAACAATTGAAGAGAGAATTCAAATCAGTATTGAAGAGTCTCAAGGCATTGTCACAAAAGACCGAGAAAATGATCAAGACATTGGACAAACTTGAAAAGAGTCAGATGGGTAAGAAAACCAGAGTGAAGGCCAAACCCAAAGCTAAAGCTATAAAGAAGGCCCCTGTGAGAAAACTTGCTGCTAGTAAAAAAACTAAGCTGACTGCTGCTGATACGATTCTAAGTGTCATCAAAAAGAGCAGGAAAGGCGTTGATACCGCCGCATTGACAAAGAAGACAGGCCTTGAGGGCAGGAAGATATGGGATATCACTTACAGGCTGAAGAAGCAGGGCAAAATCAAGAAGGATCGCAAGGGTCTTTATGTAAAAGCGTGATTCTATTCCTACAAAGTCCGCCTGAGGCGGACGGTGTGGAAACCGCGAAGTAGAAGCGTTCTCTCCGAGCTGTAGGCTCTACCCTCCGGACTGTAAGCCCTACGGGCTGGAAGCGGAGCCGGAAGCCTGGAAGTTCCATCCCCGATAAATCGGAATGTTCCACCGGGTGAGGGGTTAGCATAGGATGCTACGACTAGTGTAAGTGAACACTTGTAACTGTCGTGAAACTTGACGAGCCAAAGAAACTGTCAGGCCTGAACCCCGACTTGTCGGGATAAGTGGGTGGTTCGGATGTGTTTAACGTCATCTGACAGGGACAATATTCCCATTGGCAGATAGAGTGAGCCTAGGGTATCCGATGTCAAGTACGTGGAACGTGTTAACCTCATGCCTCCGCCAGCATTTCTTAAACTGGAGGAGAAAATGTTCAGGGATTATATAGTTAAAAGAGGAGAACAAGAGAATCAGATATGAAAACCAGGTTCTCGCAGAAAAACTAACTAACCTTCAACTCAAAGATGAAACCCTTTCATCTAAACCAAGTATGAACCGGAAAAAGAGGGTTATGAGATAGAATCAATGTATGTTCAAAAACGCTCTGTCAGAGTAAGAAGCGGCCCTGGAGTTGATTATCGAGTTGTAGGTGCTCGTAGGTTGGGTGACAAGGTATTCACGAAAGACTTAGAAGGAGATTGGTACGGAGTTGTTGATCCTAAGGACCTTGATAAGACTGTTGGGTGGATTCACAGATCATTATTGGACAAGATGCCTTCTGTTCAATAACTTTCTTACTCCCCCTGGCCACTTCGCGATGGATTAGTCTTAAATGTTTAACCATCCACAAATTACTTCTCTCGCTTTCTATCAATAAATATATCACCTCCTTTCAAGATACAAGAATATTTATGAACTCCATCTTCTTTTTTCCATTTGATGTCAGTTTTTCGTCTCCTGTGAGAGTATGATCTTTCCGCAATTTCCCGACTTCATGAGTTCAAATCCTCTCTCGAATTCCTCAAATTTTAGCCTATGTGTGATCACAGGCGAAATGTCAAGCCTGTGGGATTTTAATAGCCGGCTGACCTGATACCATGTGTCAAACATCTTCCTGCCAGTGATTCCATAAACCTTGACTCCCTTGAATATGATATCGTTGCTCAGGTCAAATTCCATTGGCAAAGCAGGTATGCCCAGTAGAGAGGCCCTGCCGGCATTTCTCAAAACCTTGAACCCTTTCCTTATAGCCGAAGGTACTCCAGACATCTCTAAAAGCACATCAACGCCTTCCTCGTTTGTTATGCTTAGGATTTTGTCCACAATATCTTCCTTTTTGTCATTAAGGATAAAATCAGCCCCCATTTTCTTTGCCAGATTCAACCTGTAATCTATTATGTCAACGCCGATAATTGTTGAAGCTCCACAGGCACGGGCAACCCCAATAGCCATGATTCCAATGGGTCCACAGCCCAAGGCCAAAACGGTCCTGCCGACTATCTCATCGCTCAAAACTGTGTAGGTTGCATTTCCCAGGGGTTCCTGCAAGGAAGTCAGCTCTAAGGGAAGGGAGCCATCATTCTTCCACACATTATTTTCCGGGATAGCAACATATTCCGCAAAGCATCCGTCTACGTCAACCCCCAGTATTTTGAAGTTGCGACAAACATGGGCATTTCCTGTTCTGCATTGAATGCAATGCCCGCAGGAGATATGGGTTTCTGCTGAGACGAACGTGCCAACCTGAACTGAGTTGACCTCATCGCCCACCTCGATCACCTCTCCTGATAACTCGTGTCCAAATACCCGGGGAGGTTTTATCCTATTGCTGGCCCATTGGTCCCAATCATAAATGTGCAGGTCTGAGCCACAAATAGAGGCCACTCGTACCTGCACCAGGACTTCCTTCGGACCAATTTTTGGAGTGGGAATCCAACATATCTCGGCTCCTTTTTCCCGTTTGACCTTCATTATGGCTTTCATTTTGCCGTTCATAGCCTTTTCCTGATTTTTATGATGCCGAATCTTTTCATCCAAGAGTTCCCATTCCTTTATCCATTTCGAGAGATTCCATTTTCCTCTAACCCTCGGCCTCTTTATCTATACATGACGACTTAAATTCAATGGCATACATCCATTCCCAAGGACATAGAGCCCGCCCTGACGCGACATGATTCGAATATGCTACTGTTCCTGCTGCTTCTGCATGCATGCCTTTCCATCACCGCATACAGAGAGGCAGGTCTGGGCCAGGGATTGCTTCGCTGAGTTTATCCTGATGAAAGAAGGGCTCGCAATGACAGAAGCGTTGTCATTGCGAGGAGCGTAAGTGACGAAGCAATCTAATATGCGCAAATATTTACGACGCTCTATCTAAATTTACTTTCCAGTTAAAGGCCTTATAGATAATGAAGGTTTCGGTGAATTTTACATCCTTAATTTTTGAAACTTCCTCTGTAAAAAATTTGATTAGACCGTCGGGCTTATCGAAGAGAACTTGACAGACTAAATCATACCGGCCGGTAACAATTCCCACTGATACGACCCCATTGAGTTCGGAAAATTTTTTTGCATTTTCGAGCAAATTTTGACTTCCTAATTGAACCCCTACAACGGCCAATAAATGCTCCCCGTATTTTCCGGGGTCAATCAATCCAGCAATCTTGAAAACACCCATATCCGTCAGCTTTTTAACCCTTTTTCTCACGGTTCCTTCTGAGACATTCAGTTTGCTTGCAATCTCACTATAAGGCTTGCGTCCATTATCCTGAAATTCCTCTATTATTTCCTTATCTAATGTATCAGGATATTTACTATATTTTATCTTTTCTTGTTCCTCTTTCATCTTCTTTGCCTTCTATAAAGAAGTTTTCAGACTCCAAGGAGTGCTAAAGCTATAGATCATAATAACCTCGGGCTATATCCAGACGCCCAAGCTGGGGCCCCCCAGCCAGAGCTGAATTTCCTTTGAGTCTCTCCAGTATTTCTCGACATGATAATTTTTCATATATCCATAGGATCCCATGAGCTCCATGGCCTTGTTTGCAATGTTAACTGTCGTATCTGTTGCATAGACCTTGGCAATGCTCGCTCGCGAAAGCATTGTGGATGAACTTACCTCTTCATAGTGGTCAGGATGATCTAGCATGTATGCAACCTGGAGATAATATGCCTTTGCTGTCTCTATCCCAATTGCCATATCTGCCAGCATGGCCATACCCATGGAGTGATTTCGAATGGATTTACCTGCCACCACCCTCTCACCAGTGTAGTGGAGAACCTCATCGAATATTGCTCGCGCCGAACCAATGACCATCGCAGCACTCCCAACATCGCCCCGAGCCACCTCTTCAGAGATCAAAAAGATCGTTACGGAGGATAGCCCTCCCTCACCTCAGAAACCTCCTTTTTAGCATTCGATTTAATTCTTTTGTAAAAATACTTGATCAGGAAAATATCAAGTATCATTTTCCTTGTCAAGTATTTTTTTAAACCATTCTTTACGATATTCGTACTTTCTTAGGTACAACAAGACCGTCCTTCAATAATCAGCTTACTGATTCTATCTTAGTGCCTTGCTCCGCCTGTCCGTCCCGGGCCAGTACGGACCGGGGAGCCGGATTAATGGCTGAATAGTTACGAAATAAGATCCAAGAAAAATGTAATATGATTGTCAAATCGGCCAAAAATCTATAAGTCATGTACCTCTCTCTCAGCCAGTTGGTCTTCAGATCGCCCTGTAGATCATGAAGGCACCCAAGAAAGCGAGGAGGATGAACATAATTCTCTTGTAATCCTCTTCCTTTATCTTTCCATAAAAAAAGGATCCCACATAAGTCCCCAGGATCAACATTGGCAGGGACACCATAAAGAAATACAGGACAGTCAAGGTCGTCAAACCATTAATGGCATGAAAAAGAACCACCATCACGCCCGAAACAAGAAAGAACCCCTGGAGTGTCACTTTTATTTTGTCTTTGCTCCAAGTTTGTAAAGAGGTATAGACGATTACTGCCGGACCAGTCGCACTTAATGCTCCTCCGAGACACCCTGAAAGAAAACCGAAAAGATAGGCCCACCCTTCCATAATCCCCTTTTTGGGTGATCGAAGAAAAAGACTGTAGAGGGAATAGGAAATTAAAATGATTCCAAGAATCCATTGAATCAGACCTTTATCCAGTTTTTTAAGAAAAAAAACGCCTAAAAGAATGCCAGGGCAAGCGCCAAGAAGAAGCGGATAAAGCTTTTTCCAATCCAGATGTTTCCATAACTGAGCCAAAAGGATGATGGTTATGCACGGAGCGAAAAGGGCAACAAGAGGAATCACGATCTTAATATCCAGAAAAATCGCAAGCAGCGGCAGAGACAGCAGGATAGAACCAAAACCTGAGAGTCCCTGAGTAAGGCCTGCAAAGAAAACGACCAGGCATACTAATATATAGGTCTCCATATCAAAGGTTCCTCCTCAGAATTTTCAGGGTGAATATTATCCGGGTTACTCAATCGCTTTTTGAAATGTTAGGTGTCAGATCTGGACATGAGATATAT
>JAPVWE010000058.1 GCA_028572035.1 Desulfobacteraceae bacterium
TATTTGCAGTAGTACAAAACAAAAGATTATTACAAAATATGGGCAGCTAAACAAAATTAATGTTTTGATGGACAACCTTTTTGGTTATGAACAGAATTTCAGAAAAGGAGATCAGATTGATTTCGTCCTCCAACATTATCAATTGCAACCCGATAAAGTGCTTTTTGTTGCAGATTCGTTAAGAGATTGTGATTTTGCCAAAGAGAAAAAAATAAATTTTATCGGTATTTCCGGAATCTTTGAAAAAAAAGAGTTCCAGAAAAGAGGGGCATTAAGCGTTGGTAGCCTGACTGATCTTACAGAGCTTTTTGATACATCTGAGAATTATCTCAACTATATCGAAAAGGTAATATGAAGCCGTGAGAGAAGAATATCTTGCTCGGATGAAGCATATTGCCTTTAGAGGTGGGAAAATTGCTCTCGAACTCATTTCAAGTGGTGACTATCATCTTAAACCAGACAAATCTATTCTAACAAAGGCGGATGTGGAGATATCAAAGCTGTCCCGTAATGTCATAGATGATCTACTTAAAACATCAGATCATATGCTCATTGATGAGGAGAATACTGAAAGTGCCGAATATTCTGATGATTCTCATCTTGAAAACACGCCTTTTATCTGGGCAATAGACCCAATCGACGGATCAAGAGCATTCTCGAATCGCATGCCTAATTTTGGCATATCAATAGGTTTACTCAAGGAATTGAAACCTTGGCTCGGGGTGGTCTATTTTCCGATGTTTGGAGAGTTGTTTTATTCTGATGGTAAACAGTCGTTTTTTGTGCAAAACGCCTTTACAGAACGTGAGGAAACTAAACTCATTTCTCCAGTTGACCACCAGATTTCAAGCCAATCCATATTTATCTCGAATGATTCTTTCTTTGAGAAGTTCGATTGGGATTTTTCTGATTGTAAATTAATGAATCCTCTCTGTGCGGTTTTGGGTTTATGTTGGCCGACTATTGGCCGTGGATGTGGTGCCTTTTTTGGCGCGCATATTTGGGATTTTGCAGGTTCTTGGCCAATCTTTTTATCCGCAGGGTTAAGCCTTCGTTCATATCAAGCTGGGAAAGAAATAACTCAATTAGATATTACGCTATTTGCCAGAGGGAGTGAGGATCCGTGGAAATTGAGAGAATTCTATATCCTTTCCTCGGAGCAAAACTTTTCATTGCTCAAAGGAAAAATAATACCAAAGAATAAGATCAAAGTAAGAAAGAAAGCAACTACAACAAGCCGATAGGATGGAGGAGGAAGCGTTGAGAATAAGGATTCAAGGGCACAGTCATGAAAAAGGGTTGCAAAAGTTAAGGATAATGACTATAGTAGGTAGATAGAAATCCATAATGATCTGTAAGAATATCGATATGAGGTGAGGTAATGGAGTTTGAAGATAGTCTGGAAAAAGAGCAAGAACAGAGGATTCCCAACCAGAAAGAGCTGGAAAAGGAGCTCAGCGAGTATCTTTCAAAAAAATACGGTGATCGGATAAAGATAGTGTCTCCTCTGCTCTTTCCTCAGAGCGAGCCCAAGAAGAAAGAGGAAGGCGGAAAGAGGGGCGCCAAGAAGAGTGGTGTCCCTGCTTTTGATATGAAGCCTGAGGAGCTAGAGTCCTATCTCAACGGATATGTAGTCAAGCAAGATCAAGCCAAGGGTGTACTGGCTACAAAAATCTGTACCCATTTCAATCGGATAAAATCCCCGGATAAGCGATATAAGAAAGAAAACCCCTCTTCTGTAGGAATGATCAAAAACAATATTCTTATGTTAGGCCCTACAGGTGTTGGCAAAACATATTTGATAAAATTGATTGCCCAGAAGATAGGTGTTCCGTTTGTCAAGGGTGATGCTACCAAATTTAGTGAAACAGGTTATGTAGGGGGTGATGTCGAGGATTTGGTAAGAGATCTGGTATATGAAGCTAATGATGATATTAAGCTAGCTGAGAATGGTATTGTGTACATAGACGAGATCGACAAGATTGCCTCCAGCCAAAATATCATCGGTCATGATGTTTCAAGGACAGGAGTGCAGAGGGCCCTTCTAAAACCAATGGAAGAAACTGATGTAGATCTGAAGGTTCCCCATGACCCAATCTCGCAGATACAGGCTATTGAACATTACCGAAGGACCGGGAAAAGGGAAAAGCAGATAGTAAACACAAAAAATATACTTTTTATTATGAGCGGGGCCTTTGAAGGATTGACTGATATCATCAAGAAACGGCTCCAACGTCAGGGCATAGGCTTTGAGGCAGATATCCATCCTTCTGAGGTGAGTATGGATATTCTCAAAAAGGTAAGAGCACAGGATCTTATTGAGTTTGGATTTGAGTCAGAATTTATTGGCCGCCTCCCGGTAATTGTTGTTTTTGATGAGCTAACAAAAGATGACCTTGTTGAAATTCTCAAGAATCCAAATAACCCTATTATCCTGAGTAAGAAAAAGGATTTTATGGCATATGATATCAATATTCAGTTTGAAGATGAGGCACTTGAAAAATTAGCAGAGATGGCTTCTCAGGAGAAAACTGGTGCGAGAGGTTTAGTCAGTGCCGTTGAGAGGACTCTTATGCCTTTTGAAAAGCATCTTCCATCCACTATTACAGATAGGGTATTGGTTAGTCCAGAGCTTGTTGAAAACCCAGAGCAAGAGCTTAAACGGATTGACTCCGATAGGGATATGATGGACCCTGAGATGGAAGAACGATTTGTAAGAGGAGGCGTAAATGAAAAGCAAAGAGTGAAAAGGACTATAGCGGAGAGAGCAAAGGAATTTGAGTCCCAGTCAGGTTTAGAATTATCCGAAGATCGGATAGATTTGATTGCTGACCAGACACTTAAATCTATGTCCGATATTGATTCCGCTTTTATAGATTTTAAGGAAATGTATGATCAGATAAAGGCCCAGAATGAAGAATTGTTTTCCCAGTTGGGAATTGATGTCAGTTTAGCCGACAGTGCCATTCACGAGATAATAAGGATTGCCATTGACCAAGATCGGGATATTATCGAGGTATGTGTTAGCTTGGCAAATCAGTTGGAGTATGGGCTCAAATTAGTTAAAGACCGGATTGGCTTTGAAGCTTTTACTATTACTAAGGAGGCAGTTTTAGATCCGGAGAAATATATAGATAGCCTGATTAAGAAATACTATAGTCAAGATCAGGTGATATCCTAAGCCTATTATTTCCTCCCCCCTTAACCCCAGTCGGAGAAGTTATACCTTTAAGCACGTAAATCCTTTGCCAATAAAAAACCTGAAATTATGACAAAAGGGTGGGGCCAAAACCTGCGTGGAGCCTCTCAACCGGCCTATTGTCTTATCGATGAGCAGAAAGAAGAAGATAAAGGAGAATAGAAATGATGATTAGACCCAGACGCCTGAGGCGAACGCCCACTATTAGACGAATGGTAAGGGAGACATTCATAAGTGTTGACGACCTCATTTATCCCATGTTTGTTAAGCACGGTAAAGGAGAAAGGCAGCCTATTCCGTCTATGGTGGGCCATTATAGGTTATCAGTTGATGAGCTGGTCAAAGAGGCAGCGGAGGTGTGGTCCCTGGGTATACCAGCTCTGATCCTTTTTGGTTTGCCAAAAAAGAAGGACGAGTTGGGGAGCGAAGCATATGCCGGGGATGGAATCGTTCAACAGGCTGTGGCTGCCATAAAGGAGAAGGTGCCGGAACTGATTCTTGTAACTGATGTCTGTCTTTGTGAGTATACAGATCATGGGCATTGTGGAATTATAGAAGATGGTCATGTAGATAATGATGCTACCCTTGAAATACTTTCCCGTATAGCCCTTTCACATGCCAAGGCAGGAGCTGATTTTGTTGCCCCTTCAGATATGATGGATGGGAGAGTTAGGGCAATTAGAAGTACCCTGGAAAAAAATGGATTCAAGGATACAGGTATTCTGGCATATGCTGTGAAATATGCCTCTTCCTTTTATGGGCCGTTTCGCGAGGCTACTGATTGTGCACCACAGTTTGGTGATAGGGCAGGTTACCAGATGGATCCGGCCAATGCGAGAGAGGCCCTTAAGGAGGCGTTTACAGATGTTGAAGAGGGCGCAGATATTATTATGATTAAACCGGCATTGCCGTATCTGGATATTATCCATCAGGTTCGGGCAAATATCAATCTTCCAATAGCAGCTTACAATGTGAGTGGAGAATACGCCATGGTTAAGGCAGCTGATCAAAATGGTTGGATAGCGGGGGAAAAGGTAATGATGGAAATACTTCTTTCTATCAAGAGGGCTGGTGCCGATCTTATCCTGACTTATTTTGCCAAAGAGGTAGCTAAATTATTGATTGAGCATGGAAGCATATATGCCGAAAAAGGGTGAGGCCTTTCACAGAGACTATCAACTGCGAATAGTGGCGTGGGAAGTTACCAGGTCCTGTAATCTGAATTGTGTTCATTGCCGGGCATCGTCAAATCTTGGTTCCTATTCTCAAGAGTTGGACACAGTCAAGGCAATGGAGGTATTGGAACAAATAAGAGAGCTTGGTAAGCCTATTGTAATCCTTACAGGTGGCGAACCTCTTTTGAGGAAGGATATCTTTGCCCTGGCAGACTATGGGACAAAAAAGGGCCTGCGTATGGTCATGGCTACTAATGGAACCCTGATCACTCCTGATATTGCAACAAAGACAATGGAGTCTGGGATTAAGAGGGTGAGCATTTCTCTTGATGGGGCTACAAGGGAGAGTCACGATTCATTTAGACAGGTTGAAAGGGCCTTTGAAAGGGCAATTCAGGGAATATCATACCTAAAAGAGCAGGGAATTGAATTTCAGATCAACACCACGGTAACCAAATACAATCTATATGAGTTAGAAGGCATTCTCAACCTTGCAGTTAGGCTAGGGGCAGCTGCACATCATATCTTTCTGCTTGTTCCTACTGGAAGGGCTAAGGAGATGGTAAACCAGGAGTTAGATGCCCAGGAATATGAAGACACCCTGTACTGGTTTTATCAACAGCAGAATACCGTCCCCCTTGAGCTTAAGGCTACTTGTGCACCTCAATACTATAGAATCATACGACAGGAGGCACATTCAAAAGGGGAGAAGGCAAGTAGCAAAGCATATGGCCTCGATGCAGTAACAAGGGGTTGCCTGGCCGGGATTTCCTACTGTTTTATATCTCATGACGGTATTGTTCAGCCCTGCGGCTACCTGGAGTTGAATTCGGGAGATTTAAGGGAATCCACATTTGCCGATATATGGAAGAATTCTTCTATCTTTGCTGACCTCCGAGATTTTTTAAAATATAAGGGAAAATGTGGACGATGTGAATATATTACTGTTTGTGGCGGTTGCAGGGCTAGGTCTTATGCGGCTCATGGGGATTACCTGTCTGAGGAACCATTATGTGCCTATTATCCAGTAGGCAGTAACTAGGAAGCAGTAAATACTTTTATCAAATTTCTCCCCACTGCATACTGCCTACTGCTTACTCAGGGCAAAGGTTTTGGCATGGATGATATTGATAGGAGACTCTTAAACGAGATCCAATCCGATTTTCCTATTACCAAAAGACCCTATAAAGATTTGGGGGCTCGATTAAACCGCTCTGAACACGAGATTCTTAAGCGAGTGGAAAGATTAAAAAAGGAAGGTATCATCCGGCGGATAGGTGGAAGCTTTGACTCTCAAAGGCTCGGTTTTGCCACTACTCTGTGTGCAGCAAAGGTACCAGATGATAAGATCAACAGGTTTGTGGAAGTGGTTAACAAATATCCAGAGGTAACTCACAATTATCTCAGGGATCACCATTATAATATATGGTTTACCTTTGTGACCCCTGATAGGAAGATGATAGACAGATATATCGAGGAAATAATTCAGTATACTGGGGTGAGAGAAATCCTTAACTTACCAGCGGCGAGGACTTTTAAGATATCAGTTGATTTTGACCTTGCTTGATATTGAGGTAATAGATTTCCTGTTACGTGGCCTATAGACTAAGAGGAGGGATAAGGCTTATCCTTCTTCTGTTTTGAGACTTTCAAGGATAAGAGTTTCTTCTTTCTCAGTCATTAAGCCCTCTTCTATGAGTAACTCTCCAATCCCATTTTCTCTTAAGGCGTCTATGGCCAATATAGCCTTATTACTTTTACTTTTTACGGAGAATATAGTGTATTTTAAGGTATAGGTTGATTTCTTAAGCAACCTTATATCTTTTATATCTCGCCCAATTATTATGATGTGGTAGCTCAGCAGAAAATAGAATAGTGGTGCCAGAATAATAAAAAGAGCAACTTTTTTCTTTATGGACATTGCCACAGGCATATCCTTGATTTAGGGTTTTAGGAGTTGTGAATTTTGAATTAGGAATTCCTTAATTCATAATTCCTGAATTGCCTTTTGGGTATATAGTGGGCGATGCGGGACTCGAACCCACGGCCTCTGGTTCCGGAGACCAGCGCTCTATCCTCCTGAGCTAATCGCCCATCTGTTTATTTATAGATCATTTAACAAGAAAAATCAAGGGGTGAGTATCTTTACTATTGAACCTTCCCGCTAAGATTATTATAGTCAAAAAAGTAGTTACTTTGTTAAGAGAAAGTATGTAGAATAGAGGATTAGAAAGGTTATCAATAATGAAGTGAAAGGGAGGGAAAAAAAATTTTGCTGTAGGGCGAATTTATATTGCTATTTATTTTTTCCCTTGTTATCATAAAAAATTGATCTTTTCACAAAGCCAGCGTAGCTCAGCAGGCAGAGCAACTGATTTGTAATCAGTAGGTCGGGGGTTCGATTCCCTTCGCTGGCTTCAAGATGGATATTTTTGGAGAGGTTCCCGAGTGGTTAAAGGGAGCAGACTGTAAATCTGCCGGCTCAGCCTTCGGAGGTTCGAATCCTCCCCTCTCCACCATCCAGATAAGGATATTTGTCGGAAAGCCTATTTTGAAAGCGGGAATAGCTCAGTTGGCTAGAGCGTCAGCCTTCCAAGCTGAGGGTCGCGGGTTCGAGCCCCGTTTCCCGCTCTCGTTATTGGATTTTAAGTGAGTGGCTGCCCACGTAGCTCAGTTGGTAGAGCGCATCCTTGGTAAGGATGAGGTTCACCGGTTCAATCCCGGTCGTGGGCTCCAGATTTAAATGCCCCTCTTTTCAGGTTGCATTTTTTGTATTTAAGACAATTGCGAACAGATAAATAAGGAGGTAACTACAATGGCCAAAGAGAAATTTAAGAGGACAAAGCCACATATAAATGTCGGCACCATCGGTCATATAGATCATGGTAAGACGACGTTAACAGCGGCAATCACCCTCTGTTTATCAAAGGTTAATATGGC
>JAPVWE010000059.1 GCA_028572035.1 Desulfobacteraceae bacterium
TTAGATACTGTTTTGCCATAATCGCCCTGCATCTTCTGGTACCTTTAGTGAGTTATGCTTCCGATTATGTGGGAATCAGTACCTCTCACTTTGTGTTCTATTTTCATTCCCAGGATGAAAGAATAATGAGATCCTTAATTGATCAGGCTGAGGGATTGAGAAGGGAAATTGTGGAGGATTTGGGCATTGACTTTGAGGAGAGAACCAAGGTCTATCTTGCCCCCTCATCCAGGAAATTTCGAGAAATTCAACCAAGAGGGGAGATCTCCTCCTGGGCGGTGGGGGTGGCTTACCCCAGCTTGAACCTGATAATCATGAAATCTCCCAGGGCAATTAAGAGGGGACATATCGATTTGAAAAAGGTCTTTAAACACGAGTTCTCACACATTGCCCTGGGTAGAGCATTTAGGGGGAGGGAAAGGGTCCCCCGATGGTTGGATGAGGGATTGGCCATGTACGAATCCAGGGAATGGGATCTGTCCAGGGTTTCTACCATGACCCGGGCAGTTCTCAGTGACTCACTTATCCCTCTTTCGGAGATAACCAGTTCCTTTCCCCAGGAGGCGGATAGGGCAGAGCTAGCCTACGCTGAAAGCTTTTACCTTATCTCTTTCCTGATAAGCCAATACGGTAAAGAGAACTTCCATCGATTTATCAAGGAATATAGTGGAGGCAAAGGATTGAAAGAAGTCCTGATGGGGGTTTACGGTATTAGGTGGGAAGAATTAGAGAAAAGGTGGAGGAATTACCTCAAATTGAGGTTCAGCTGGATACCTATAATTAGCAGCACCACAACCCTGTGGTTTCTGGTCACCCTTGTCTTTATCCTTGGTTATCTGAGGAAGAGGAAGGCAAGCAGGCTGAAGTTAGAGGAATGGGAGAAGGAAGAGGAGGAGGAGTGAAGGAGACGAAACATGATGACCCATAGGCAGAGGATGCTAATGGCGATGCGGGGTGAAATGCCCGACATACTTCCATACGTGCCTCGCATCGATCTTTGGTACAATGCAAATTCCGTTGCTGGCACTTTACCGAAGAAACACAAAGGACGAACCCAAGACGAGATCTCCCGGGCAGAAGGATGGGCCTTACACAAAATCGTACCTGAATATCTGAAAGTGCGTAAACCTGAACATAGCCTGCACCGGGCCATAGGGATTTACTCTTTGAAAGAACTTGTCTTTAGATGCAAGTTTTCTTCGGATGTAGACATTAAGGTCAATCGTGAGGGGGACGTTACTCATGTGGAATATCATACACCTGTGGGTATGGTGAGCACCGCCACCATATATACCGAGGAGATGAGAAAGGCCGGAGCCTCCATCACCTGGGTTAAGGAACACGTGATCAAAAAACCCGAAGATTACCGCGTGGTGGGATATATCTTTGAAAACCTGGAATTGATCCCGGATTTTGATGATTTCATGAAATGGAAGAATGATATTGGGGAGGACGGGGTTGCTGCTACTCGTGGTTGCGGGCTAGGGGGCGCTTCTCCCATGCATTTCATTCAAAAAGATTTTATAGATGCCACAGAATTTTATTATCACTATCATGACCACCAAAAAGAGATGCGAGCACTGGCCGGGATTATAGAAGATTATTTTAATCAGGCGTTAAAGATTATTGCGGATTCCCCTGGAGAGGCAGTTTTGTGGGGCTCGAATTTTGACGACATGATTACCTATCCATCCCTATTCGAAAAAGAGATGTTGCCCTGGATCAGGAAGGCAGCTGATATCCTGGGCTCAAAAGGGAAAATTGTGATATGCCACTGCGATGGTGAGAACTTAGGATTAATGGATTTGATCAGGGACTCCGGCATGGATGTGGCCGAGGCCGTTACCCCTTACCCCATGACCAAGGTAAAGATTGAAGAATACTACCAGAGGTGGAGCGACAAATTGACTATCTGGGGTGGCATACCCGAGGTTTTGCTGATGGAAAAAACGGCAACAGACGAAGATCTTGAATGCTATCTGGATCACCTTTTCAAGGCTGTGGCACCGGGCAGGCGTTTTATTGTAGGGATTGGCGACACCACCCCAGCCCATGCCGTCTTTGACCGGCTGGTTCGGATAGGCGAACGTGTGGAAAAGGAGGGACGCCTACCACTTGAGGGGGGAGGAGCCCGTCCTATCTCTGAAGCTCAATTGGCCGAGGCAGCGGCTCGGGTTATACCTCAGCTCGTTGAGGATGAAGCCTTCAAGGTCATCCAGGACGACGTACTCAAAGGCAACCACATAGAGATAAAAAGACATGCCAAAGAAATGCTCGGCAAGGGCGTGAGTGCCAAAGATGTTCTACACCGCGGCATGATCTCGGCCATGGAAGTGATTAGCGAGCAGTTTAAGGCAGGGGATGTATTCATCCCTGAGGTGCTCCTTTCTGCCCGGGCCATGAACGAAGCGCTGCTGGTTTTAGAACCTTATCTTGCCAGTGAGAAAAAGGAGGTAAGGGGCAGGGTTCTAATAGGGACCGTCCAGGGGGATATGCACGACATCGGGAAGAACATGGTGATTGCCATGTTGCGTGGGGTAGGCTTTGAGATCAAGGACATGGGGGTCAATGTACCAACGGAGAGAATAGTAGAGCAGGTCTCTAAGTACAAACCTGACATACTGGGATTATCTGCCCTTTTAACCACTACTATGCCGCAGATGAAAAAGGTTATCGATGCACTAAAGGACAGGGGCTTCAGAGAGAGGGTAAAAGTCATAATCGGCGGTGCCCCGGTCAATGAGAAATTCGCCAAGGCTATTGGGGCAGATGGATATGCACCGGATGCTGGTGAGGCTGTCGACTTGGTGAAGAAGTTGGTAAAAAAAGGATATGAGCAAGTTCTTTGAAAACTTCCTTTGAGATCATGAAGCACAGGAGGATCGGTTGTCTATGGATGTTTTCAGGGTCATGCTATCTATATATTTGAGATCACCACCAAGGGGAATACCTAAGGCAATTCTTGTAACACTCACATCCTTTCCTTTCAATATATCGGCCAGATATGAAACGGTTGCCTCTCCTTCTACGCTAGGATTCATGGCCAGTATAACCTCCTTTATGTTTTCATTTCTCAGGCGTGACATGAGCTCGGCTATGCGTAGGTCTTCTACTCCGATACCATCGAGGGGGGAAAGAACACCCTGAAGAACATGATACCTACCCTTAAAGGCCCCTGATTTTTCAATGGCCAACTGGTCTCCAGGCCCCTCAACAACACAAAGGCCGCCATTTGCCCTTGTTTGATCGGTGCAGATGGGGCAGGGATCCTTATCGGTAAGATTGAAGCAGATAGAACAAAACCTGATCTTTTCTTTCACCTCCAAAAGACTCTGGGCGAGTCCTTGTGCAAGCTCTTTTGGACTCCTCAAGGTATAGAGGGCTAATCTCTCTGCTGATTTCTTCCCAATGCCAGGAAATTTACTGAATTGTTCAATCAATCTTCCCAGTGATGGCGGATAGATTCCCATTTAAGTGCCTAAAGTTACATGGGATATGTGATATGCTCACATCCCAAATCCCATATCTCATATTAAATCATGCCTGGTATCTTTATTCCGCCGGTCAACTTGGTCATCTCCTCAGTGACCATTTGCTTTGCCTGATAAAGGGCATCGTTAACCGCTGCCAAAATAAGATCCTCCAACATCTCAATATCATTTGCATCTACTACCTCGGGATCAATCTTTATAGAAACGATCTCCTGTTTTCCATTTGACACAACGGTAACCATTCCACCTCCGGCCGATGTCTCAACTGTCTTTTCACCTAATTCCTCCTGAAGTTTTGCCATCTTCTCCTGAAGCTGTTGGGCTTTCTTGAGCAAATTACCCATATTAGGCATACCTTTCATCAATTTGACCTCCTTATATACGAACGTTTGTTGTGTTTGTTGTGTTCATTGTGTTGTAGGGTTCTAACGTTCACCCTGTGGAGTAAAACATGTTATCACGATGGAGCACGTTGAAGATAATATATTTTTTAAGGCCTTATCCTGAGAGATAAAAGGTTTGCTCCACAGGGCAGGCAAACCCAAGAAACTCAACGAACTCAAGAAACTATTTCCCAAATGGTCCCCTGGGAGCTGAGCTTTCTGTTCTATCCTGACGAGGGAAGAGGGTTTTTGGGGTAGAGTAGGGGGTCCTTTTCTGCCGCAACTTAGCAATACCATGAGAAGAGAGATTAGAAAAAAGAACCCTATGAAAATCTTACCTTTCATGATGTTAGCTCTTCCTTTGCCCTGGTTAATGCCCTCTTAACCATCTCAGGCCCGGTTCCTCCGCTACAATTCCTGCGCTTGATACATGATATGGGATCCAGCCATCCGTAGACATCATCCTCAATAAGGGTGCTGAGGTCACTCAGGGTTAAGAGGTCTTTTTTCATATCTAAATTTCCTTGAATATCTCATCCAGGCAGTTGATTAATAGATCAATCTCTTCTTTTCCTATGATCAAAGGAGGGACAAACCTGAGAACTCTTTCCTGGACACAGTTTATTAAAAATCCTCTTTCCATACAGGTACTTACAATACCAGCTCCCTCTCTATCCAAGGATAACCCCAACATAAGCCCTAACCCCCTGACATCCTTGATAATGCTATGCTTTTGTTGAAGGTTAATTAGCTGATTCTTGAAGTAAGCCCCCATGTCTCTGGCCTTTTCAGTCCAGCCCTCATTCACAAGGCTTTTTACAACGGCCAGGGCACCTGCTGTGATCAGTGGTGTTCCCCCGAATGTTGTAGCGTGACTTCCGGGACCAAAGGCGTCAGCTAATTCCTCTATAGCCAGCATAGCACCTATGGGCAGTCCATTGCCCAGGGCTTTGGCCAGGGTCATTATGTCAGGCGTTATTCCAAAATGTTGGTAAGCAAAGAGTCTTCCTGTTCTGCCCATACCGACCTGTATCTCGTCCAATATGAAGAGAATATCATGCTCTCTGCAGATCTCTCTGACACCTTTAAGATAATCAGGATCAGGCAAAACCACGCCACCTTCACCCTGTATCGGCTCCAGCATTACAGCACAGACAGATCCATCTATTGCAGATCCTAGATTGCCCAGATCATTAAAAGGCACATATCTAAAGCCTTCAAGGAAGGGGTCAAAGCCCACTCTGATCTTTTCTTGACCTGTAGCTGAGAGGGTGGCCATTGTCCGGCCGTGAAATGAATTGTGCATGGTTATGATACTATGTCTTCCAGATCCAAATTTTTCCTTTGAGTAGCGTCTGGCCAATTTTATGGCTGCCTCGTTAGCCTCAGCACCACTGTTACAAAAGAATACCCTGTCTGCAAAGGAGTTCTCCACCAAGATCTGGGCAAGTTCTGTCTGAGGCTGGGTGTAAAAGAGGTTGGAGACATGGACGAGTTTCTTGGACTGCTGGTACAGGGCCTTGCTTACTATAGGCGAGCTGTGTCCAAGGGCACAGACAGCTATTCCGCCAACAAAATCAATGTATTCCTTACCATTTTCATCCCATACCCGGCAGCCGTCTCCCTTAACCAGGGTGATAGGAAAGCGCTTGTATGTCTCAAACATGAATCTATCTGCCCTGTCTATAGTATTAGAGGTCATAATTACACCCAGAGTTTAAAGTGAGCTAAGATGCTTAAATAGAGCCAAAATTATGGATAGGATTCCAAATGATCCATCAACTTCAGGTATCTTTGAATTTTAGGCACTTCAGGCAGTTATTAACTGAGAACTATCTCTGTTCCCACTCCTTCATCTGTAAATATCTCTAAAAGCAGGGCATGTTCCTCCCTGCCATCAATTATATGGACCTTTCCCACTCCACCTTTAAGGGCCTCAACACAGCACTGAAGCTTTGGTATCATCCCCTCCTTAATAACACCACGACCTATCATACGGTTAGCATCCTGAGCTGTAAGACTGCTGACAAGACTGCCATCGCCATCAAGAACACCCTCGACATCTGTTAAAAGGACGAGCTTCTTGGCCTTGAGAGATGAGGCAATATGACCTGCTACAAGATCTGCATTAATATTGTATGTCTCATTGTCTTTGCCAACCCCAACAGGGGCAATGACAGGAGTAAATTGGTTACCGATGAGACTCTTTATTATCCGGCTGTTAACAGAGACAACCTCACCCACCATACCAAGATCTATTATTTCCGGAGGGTTGTCAGGTTTAGCCCCTTTCTCATCAGGATTGGAGATAAACTGAAGCTTTCTGGCAGTTATGAGATGGCCGTCTTTACCTGAGAGGCCAACCGCCTGGCCACCATGTTGATTTATAGTTGCTACGATCTCTTTATTTACTTTACCTGCGAGAACCATTTCAACTACATCCATAGTCTTCTCATCAGTAACCCTATGGCCGCCAACAAAACTCGATTCTATGGACATCTTACTCAAAAACTCCCCTATCTGAGGACCGCCTCCATGGACTACCACCGGGTTGAGACCAACGTATTTCATGAGAACAATATCCAAGGCAAAGCCTTTCTTCAGTTTGGAATCAACCATTGCATGGCCACCATATTTGATGACCATTGTCTGTCTATTGAATTTTCTTATGTAAGGCAGGGCCTCAATCAGGATCCTTGCCCTGTCCACCCCGGTGTTTATTGTGTTTATCGTTTTCATTGTGTTTGTTGGGACTGTTAATTAGTGCTTGACCGAAAACCTCGGAATAAAGAGTTTCAATTTTACTCAGGCAATTTCAAGAGGCTAAAATTACTTGATATTTTCAATCCAAAATCCGCAATCCGCAATCCAAAATCGTGCCTGAATGGACTTTTCGTTCAGGCACTAATTAGTTGGTTAGGTGAGCACTCAACCAATCGCTAAATCCCTAAATTCGCAATTCACAATTCCTAAAGAATATATCTGCTGAGGTTTATGTCTTCGAGTATCTCGGTTAACTTCTCTCTCACATAATCTCTATCAATGGATATCTCCTTTTCCCCTGTGTCCGATGCATTGAAAGAGATGTCATCTAAAAGTGTCTCCATTACTGTATGCAATCGGCGTGCACCTATATTCTCCATGGTCTCATTGACCTCATAGGCCATTCTTGCAATCTCGGCTACGGCTTGCTCAGTAAAGTTCAACCGGATTCCTTCTGTGGATAGTAAGGCCTCATATTGAAGTATCAAGGCGTTTTGCGGCTCTGTCAGGATTCTTACGAAATCCTCCTGGGTAAGGGCATTGAGCTCTACCCTTATAGGAAAACGACCCTGGAG
>JAPVWE010000060.1 GCA_028572035.1 Desulfobacteraceae bacterium
CCCTGTTAGAGGGCATGAGGTAAAAAAAGACATCTCCATGCTCATGCGTCTCACCAAGGGTAACTATTTGGCCTTGAGTAAAGGCCAGGAGTAGTTTTCAAAGAGCTAAAATGTTACCAATTTTCAATTGTCAATTGAAAATCGATTATGAGGCTTGATTACCTATTAAAGGGGCTTAGTATCCTGGAGCACCATGGAAGGGGAGATCTTGAGATCAAAGGGCTGACCAATGATTCTCGAGCTGTCAAAAAGGGTGACCTATTTGTTGCTGTCAAGGGGGATAATCAAGATGGACACAGGTATCTGGCTCATGCAGTTCAGAGAGGAGCCCATGCATTAGTAATAGAAAATGTTGAAAGGGTTTTCAGGGGTGTGACTGTTGTCAGGTTACCTGATACAAGGGCTGCCCTTTCTGAGCTGGCTGCCCGCTTTTACAGGTATCCTGCTAGGGATATGAATCTAATAGGTATTACCGGTACTAACGGGAAGACAACAACAAGCTACCTCCTGGAGTCGATATTGAAAGAGGCGGGCAGGAAGGTTGGCCTTATCGGGAGCATCAGTTATAGATTTGGAGGAAAATCCTTGAGGGCATCATTAACCACTCCTGAATCCACTGATTTGATGAGGATTATACGTGAAATGAGAGATGCTGGTGTAACGGATATTATAGCAGAGGTCTCCTCCCATTCTCTTGACCAGGGAAGGACAAGGGGATTGAATTGGTCAAGGGCACTATTTACAAATTTCTCAAGAGACCATCTCGATTATCATTCAACAATGGAAGAGTATTTCAAGGCAAAATCCCTACTCTTTGATTCACTGGGAGAGGACAAAGAAAGAGATCAGGTAAAGGCAGTAGTCAATATGGATGATCCAAAGGGCAAGGTGTTAGCAAGAATAACAAAGGTTCCTGTTGTGAGTTATGGTCTTAAGGATGATTGTCTGGTAAGGGCTACCGATATCGAGTCCCGCCAGCGAGGTTTGCGTTTTACACTTGCTACACCTTCTGGGCATGTACCCACTACCTCTTGCCTTTTAGGCCAGATAAATGTCTATAACATATTGGGGGCAGCTGCCACTGCCTTTAGCCTCAATGTAGACCTGGAGATTATTGCAAGGGGCATAAAGAGGATTACCATTGTCCCTGGCAGACTTCAGGCGGTGGAGAACAAAAGAGGACTTTCCGTGTATGTTGATTATGCCCACACACCTGATGCCCTGGAAAAGGTGCTTCAAACATTGATCTGCCTCAGGCGGACCAAAGGCAGATTGATTACTGTTTTTGGATGTGGAGGTGACAGGGACAGGGGCAAAAGACCAGATATGGGTAGGGTTGCAGGGAACTATAGTGATCTTGCCATAATTACCTCAGATAACCCGAGGGGGGAGGATCCGGCAGAAATTGCTGATAGTGTTGAACTCGGTGTGAAAGAATCAGGGTTAAAGAGGATTGAATCAGGTCGCTCATACCAAGAAAGGGGCTATGAGATTATTTTGGACAGAAGGAAGGCTATCCATGCCGCCATCAATATGGCCAAAAAGGAAGATATTGTCTTGATCGCCGGTAAAGGGCATGAAGACTATCAGATTGTTGGAAACAGAAAGAGACATTTTGATGATGTAGAGGAGGCAGCACTGGCAACCGACACAGCGAGAAGAAGTGCCTAAAGTTAAAGATGTGTGATGTGGGTGATTGAATGGGCGCACAGTGGGGAAAAATAGCCGTTAAGGAGGTGGTTTCAGCATTAGGTGGAAGGCAGATATATGGCTCGCCAGATAAACTCATGAGAGGTCTTTCAACCGATTCGAGAACAATGGTCCCTGGCCACATGTTTCTGGCCCTCAGGGGTGAGAGATACGATGGTCATAATTTCTTGTCTGAGGCAGTTGATGCCGGAGCTGCTGGCGTGATTGTGGAATCTGACACCGCTATACATAAGGAACTTACAAATAACAACCTAATTGTAATTACCGTCTCATCCACCCTAAAGGCCCTGGGTGATCTGGCCATGTGGTGGCGAAGGCAATGGGGAGGCAGGGTAATTGCTATAACCGGAAGCAATGGCAAAAGCACAACAAAGGAGATGGCCGCCTCGATTCTCTCTCTAAAGGCAAATACAATGAAGAGCCCCGGTAATTTTAATAACCTCATTGGCTTACCGTTGGCGGTCTTATCGTTAGAAGAGGGTCATGAGATGGCTGTTTTAGAGATGGGAATGAACAGGCCCGGTGAGATTGCAAGACTGACCCAGATTGCCGAGCCTGATATAGGTGTGATAACCAATGTAGCACGAGCCCATTTAGAGGGCTTGGGTGATTTAGATGGGGTGGTTAAGGCCAAAGGAGAGCTTTTAGAAGTGATGTCAAAGAAGTCAACTGCAATCCTGAACGGAGATGATGGATCAACTGTGCGGCTGGCTTCAACATTTCAGGGGCCAATAGTCACCTTTGGGTTAGGTAAGATGAATCAGGTGAGGGCTGGAAACATAAAAAGAATCGGAGCTTGCACTCAGGCCTTCAATATCTACATGGATAATGAGAGGATACGGGTAAAGATAAATCTTCCTGGTATTCATAATGTCTTCAATGCATTGGGTGGAGCAGCTATCGCTTTGTGCTCATCTACATCAAAAGAATTGATTGTCCAGGGTTTAGAGGATTTTAGGCCACTCAAAGGCCGCTTTCAGATTATAGATTTAAAAGATGGAATACAGATTATTGACGATACCTATAATTCCAATCCATCCTCTCTCAGTGCTGCCCTCCAGATCATTAAGGAGCTGCTTGTGGAAAAACAGGGTCTGGTGGTAGGGCTTGGAGAGATGATGGAATTGGGTAAGGAGACCTCAAAATACCATTTTGATGCAGGTCAACTTATGGCTGGTATGGGGGTCAGATACTTGGTCGTCTTAGGTGAACATGGCCGCCAGGTTATCGAGGGGGCATGTAAAGGGGGTATGGATATAACACAGACACACCTCGTAACCAATCATGCTGAGATGATTCATGCAATAAAGGCGAATGTAAGAGAGGGTGACATCGTTTTTTTGAAAGGTTCAAGAAAGGTGGCCCTGGAAAAGGTAGTTGAGGTTATCAAAGGGTATTTTGGAGTAAGTAAGGGATAGAAGAATGCTCTATAAGCTGATCTATATATTTCATACCGATTACTCCTTTCTGAATGTATTCAGATACATAACCTTCAGGACTATCTATGCAACCCTGACCGCCCTTGTTATTTCATTGGTTCTTGGGTACTGGATGATTCCAAGGTTAAGGAGACTCCAGATTGGGCAATATGTCAGAGATGATGGGCCCCCAAACCACAAGAATAAGGCAGGAACCCCCACCATGGGAGGATCCTTTCTATTGCTTTCGATCCTTATATCCTCTCTTCTCTGGGTGGAGCTGAAGAATGTATATATCTGGCTGGTCTTGCTTGTTGCCATCCTATTTGGTGGTATTGGCTTTGTGGATGATTATCTCAAGGTGATAAGAAAAAACAGTAGGGGACTAAGGGTATGGAGCAAATTATCCATGCAGACCGGGATAGCCTTTGTTGTTGGAATAATACTGTACTATTACACCGATTTTGATTCCAGGCTCAGTTTCCCCTTTTTCAAGAATGTCTTACCCGATATTGGGATGGGTTACATCATCCTGATTGTTTTGGTTGTGGTAGGTGCATCCAATGCAGTTAATCTGACCGACGGATTGGATGGTCTGGCCATAGGACCGATTATTATCGCATTCTTGAGCTATCTCGTATTTTCTTATCTTGCTGGACATATAAAGATTGCCAACTACCTCCAGATTCCATATGTAACCGGTGCAGGAGAACTCTCTGTGATTTGCGGGGCTGTAGTGGGGGCAGGTATGGGCTTTCTATGGTACAACACCTATCCTGCTCAGGTATTTATGGGCGATGCGGGCTCCCTCTCTCTGGGTGCTACCTTAGGGATGATAGCCGTAATTAGCAAGCAGGAGATAACCCTTATTCTTGTTGGTGGCCTTTTTGTGGTTGAGGCCCTGTCAGTAATCTTGCAGGTTGCCTTCTTCAAGATAACTGGTGGTAGGCGTATATTCAGGATGGCCCCAATACATCACCATTTTGAACTAAAGGGATGGCCGGAGCCAAAGGTGACCATTCGGTTCTGGATTATTGCGATTATGCTGGCCCTGTTTTCAATGAGTACACTAAAGTTGAGGTAATTGATTGAAAATCGAAAATAAGGTTCTGGTGGTAGGGCTTGGTGAGAGTGGCCTGGCAGCAGCCCGCTGGCTTGTTAGGCAAGGCTCTCAAGTAACTGTCAGTGAGAAACAAACAGGGTCTGATTTAGACTTGGATAACGGTGTCTTGGGTGATCTCTTAAGATCGGGCATCAAGCTTGAGCTTGGCGGACACAAGGTGAAGACCTTTACAGAGGCGGATTTAATTGTTGTCAGTCCTGGTGTCCCCCTTGATATCAGGCCACTTGTTGAGGCCAGAGGAAAGGGAATTCCTATAATAGGGGAGATAGAGCTTGCCAGTAGATATCTGAAGACAGCATGTATAGCTGTAACCGGAACAAACGGAAAGTCAACGGTTGTAAATTTAATAGGTGATATACTCCCGAGGGCTGGAAAAAGTGTCTTTGTCGGTGGAAATATCGGCCGTCCCCTCACCAATTACGTAGGAGGAGAGCAGAGAGCCGATTATGTGGTGTTAGAGGTAAGCAGCTTTCAACTTGATACCACGCAAACCTTTTCCCCTCTTGTGGCCCTGATTCTCAATGTAAGCCCTGATCATCTGGACAGGTATGCGGATTATTACTCCTATGCAAGATCCAAAGAGAGGATCTCTGCAAACCAAAGACCAGGGCAGATCCTCATCTTAAACGATGATGATCCCTTGCTGGGAAAGTTACAGCACAAGAATGGACCTACTGTATATAGGTATGGATTGAAAAGTAAACGAGGGCGGCACGCATTTTTGGATAATGGACAGATAAAGGCCAAACTCCCAGGGGAGAAGATGATTACCTTAAATCTGGAAAGGTTTTCACTGCCTGGAAATCATAATAGGGCAAATCTGATGGCCGCAACACTCACATCTTTGGCCCTAAGGATATCTCCCTCTGCTATACAGGAGGTAATTGATGACTTTGAGGGTTTGCCCCATAGGACTGAGCTTGTAGACACGGTAAGGGGGGTAGCCTTTTATAACGATTCAAAGGCCACCAATATAGATGCGGCTATAAAATCTATTACCAGCTTTACAGGACCAGTTGTATTAATCGCCGGGGGCAGGCATAAGGGCAGTGATTATTTTCCTCTTGTTGAGGCAGCCTCTGACAGGGTAAAGGGGGCTGTTTTATTAGGGGAGGCAAGTTGCCTTTTGGCAGAGGCATTTGGCAATAAGGTATCATGGGCTAAGGCAACCAATATGATTAATGCAGTATCTCTTGCATTTGATCAGGCCCAGGAAGGAGACGTAGTTCTTCTTGCTCCTGCCTGTTCGAGTTTTGACATGTTTAGGGATTTTAAACACAGGGGAGCGGTGTTTAGGGAGGCGGTAAAAAGGTTAAGAAATGGTGCCTGAGGAAAAACATCATTATAGGTATGATCCTGTTATTCTCATCACTGTTATACTGTTGATTGGCACTGGATTGGTTGCAGTTTATAGTGCCAGTTCAATTCTTGCAGAAGAGAGGTATGGGGATCACTATTACTATCTTAGAAGGCAGGCTATATTCTGTCTTTTTGGTATCCTGCTTATGATCTTGGCAAAGAATATCAACTACCTTTTCTATAGAAAATTGGTCTACTTTTTTCTGGGCTCGAGTCTGATTTTATTGATTTTACTGCTTGTCCCAGGGCTTGGATATAAAGTGGGGGGTGCCCAGAGGTGGCTCAGATTAGGCTTTATCTCAATCCAGCCATCAGAGGTAGCCAAGTTGTCGCTGGCCATTTTCGTGGCTTACAGCATGAGCAAAAACGTTGAGGACATGAGGACTTTCTCTCACGGGCTTCTTCCGCATCTATTGGTGGCAGCTCTCTTTGTAATCCTTATTCTTCAACAGCCAGACCTCGGAACGGCCATAATTATAGGAATGTGGATGTTGATCCTTCTCTTCATAGGGGGAGTGAATCTAGGGCAGCTCCTTGTCCTGGTAGGCCTCATAACCCCTGTTGCCTTTTATCTGATATTCCATACTGCTTACAGGCTTAATAGATGGTGGGCATTCTTAAACCCATGGGAGGATCCACATGGATTTGGCTTTCAAATAATCCACTCTTTTCTGGCCTTTGGTTCAGGGGGGCTCTCAGGGGTGGGACTTGGTAATAGCAAACAAAAGCTCTTTTATCTACCAGAACCCCATACCGATTTTATCCTGGCGATAATAGCTGAGGAAATCGGATTCATAGGGGTGAGTATCTTGGTAATCCTGTTTGCCTTTGTTGTGATCAGGGGTATCAGGATTGCTTTACATGCCCCGGAGCTTTTTGGGACCTATCTCGCCTTGGGGATAACTTGTATGTTGGCAGTACAGGTAATAGTTAATATGGGCGTTGTAATGGCCCTTTTACCTACTAAGGGTTTGACGCTTCCATTCATAAGTTATGGCGGCTCCTCTCTTATTGTTAGTCTTATAGGCATGGGAATACTAATGAACATATCAAAAAGGTCCTTGGAGGCTTCAAGCAGGCCAGTAGACAGTAAGCAGTAGGAAGTAGGAAGTAAGCAGACAAAATCAACGAGAAACGACAAACGAGAAACGAGAAACGAATAATAATTGCTGGTGGAGGCACGGGTGGTCATCTATTCCCGGGGATAGCGATTGCCAGGGAGCTGAAAAAAAGATCTGATGACATACATGTCCTTTTTGTCGTTGGTAGAAGGAAGATGGAGAGAGATATTATTTTCAACGCTGGATTTGAGGCCAGATCAATTGATGTTGAAGGCATGCTTGGTAAGGGTTTTTTGACAAGGATAAGGGCCCTTTCTAAGGTGCTAATAGGCTCCATTCAGTCGTTTGGCATAATCAGAGATGTTAGACCCCATATTATAGTTGGTGTAGGTGGTTATTCATCTGGACCCGTGTGCCTGGTTGCCTGGCTTCTTGGAATACCCACAGCTATACATGAGCAGAATTCTTTTCCAGGGCTAACAAACAGGATCTTGGCTCCCCTGGCTAAAAAGG
>JAPVWE010000061.1 GCA_028572035.1 Desulfobacteraceae bacterium
GCGCCAGAGACACCGCTTTTTGCATCAAAGATCATATCCTTACTGTCTATCAGACCGTATTTGAGAGCAGGTGCGAGCCCAAGGATACAGCTTACCGCAAAACATCCTGGGTTCCCAACCAGATCTGAGCTGACTATTTCCGCCCTGTGTAGCTCGGGCAGGCCATAGATAGAGGAGGGCAAAATATCCGGATCAGCATGTTGCTCTGCCTTCCCAATCCTTGCAGCGTATGAGGCATAGCTATCTTTGTCATTGAATCGGAAATCCCCACTATAATCAATTACCTTAACCCCCTCCTTTAACCATCTCCTTGCCTCTTTTTGACCGACTCCATCAGGGGTGGCATAGAAGACTATATCAAAGTCATCTGGACAATTGAAATCAGTTGGACCAAAAACCGGCAGGTCGCAGAATCCTTTTAAGTGGGGATAAATCACACTGATAGGCTTATTAATATCTTGCTTTGCCATAAGGGCACCTATGGTAACATAAGGATGATTTATCAGGAGCTCAATTAAACCAACCCCGCCATAACCTGTTGCCCCTATGAGCCCAACTCTTATCTTTTTCCTTGCCATTTCCCTAAACGCTAAATCTGAACTTGATTATGTCCCCGTCCTGTACTATGTATTCTTTCCCTTCAAGGTGGAGATGGCCATCCTTTTTTGCATCAGAGAAATTCCCATACCTGACTAGTTGATCGTAAGGAAGAACCTCAGCCTTTATGAATCCCCTTTTCATATCTGAATGGATGAGGTCTGCTGCCTTTATTGCTGGCGTACCTTTGGTAACTGTCCATGCCCTTACCTCATTTTCCACAACCGTAAAAAAGGAAATGAGATTGGATACTGCAAGGGATCGCTTGATAATCCTGTCAAGGAGGGAGCTCTCAATATGAAAGGCAGAGAGAAATTCCTCTGCATCATCTGGTCCCATCTCTCCTATCTCCATCTCTAATTTACCCCGAACTGCCATAACCTCACTATTCTTTGGGATATGAGGCATTTCTGGCAGGTCTTCATCCTCATCTGAATTGTTAGAAATCACCAGCATAGGTTTAGCAGACAAAAAGGTAAAGCCCTTAAGGAGAGGGGCGGTAGCTATTTCAGTATTGTCCCTCAAGGGCCTCTCTTCAGATAGAATATCCCTACATCTTTTTAAGAGAGGGAGTTCCTCGATAGCTATCTTTTTTCCTTTCTTCTCATCTGACTTAATCTTTTCGATCCTCTTTTCAGCAACCACAAGATCGCTCAATATTATCTCAGATTCCAGCTTAAAGAAATCCTCTTCAGGTGTGGGAGAAGGGCCTCCAAAGAGCTGAAAATTCTTTACTACATGTACCAGTCCATCACAGGTCCTCACCGCATTAAAGACTACATCTTCTTTTTCTCTCTTAGCATGATCCGAATCTACAATTTTTGGTGGCAGTAGGTATTCTACCTGAGAATAGATGGTTTTTTTTGGCTTATAGAGTTGCTCAAGGTAGTCTACCCTCTCATCGGGTACATTAACTGTTACAATAAGCTGATCTCCTTTCTTGATCCTTTCTTCGCCCTTTATTCCCCTGGCACCAGTCAGGGCCTTGAAGATTGTAGTCTTCCCTGATTGAGGCAATCCAATGATACCTAATCTCATTTAAAGTGCCTAATGCCTCTCTCCAAATATCTTGGTTCCTATCCTTACCAGATTTGCCCCTTCCTCTATGGCAACCATATAAGAATTTGTCATTCCCATGGAGAGATATTTCATCTCTACATTTGGTAGATGAAGAGGCTTGATCCGTTCGAATATCTCCCTTGTTTTTCTAAAATAAGGCCGTGATTCCTCTGGATCTCCAAATCTCGGTCCCATAGTCATCAGGCCCATGATCCTTATGTAACTAAGAGAAGAGATCTCTCTTATGAGTTGCATTATATCATTTGGGGCTACTCCGGTTTTCTGGTCTTCCTCACCGCTATTGACCTCAATTAATACGGGCATGATCTTATTTCGCCTCTTAGAACATCTTTCTATCTCTTTGGCCAATCTAAGGGAGTCCACGGAGTCGATCATGTCAAAGATATCAATTGCCTTTTTTGCCTTATTGGTCTGAAGATGTCCAATAAAGTGCCACTCCGCCTTATCTTCCACTTCATTAATTACCCTTAGGGTATCCTGGAGATAGTTTTCTCCTATGATTGTAATGCCTGCCCTTACTGCCTCAGATATTTCATCAGCGCTTCTCTCTTTAGCAGCTGCAAGGAGTGTGACACCTTCTGGCAACTCACGTAGTAGGCGCCTGACATTTTCCTTTATCATGGTAAGGACTCCTCCCATGTAAAAGTAAGCAGTAAGCAGCAAGTCTTTACTGCTTACTGCTTACTCCCTACTGCCCATCAGATATTTCTAACCTCTTTTTTATCATAAGGGCTTCTACAGGGCAGATTTCTGCACAGGCATAACATTCCTTGCAGGTAGCCGTGGCTTTATCCTCTTCTCCAAAGAAACTTATTATGGTATCAAGCCCCCTTTTAGCAAAGCTTAACATAGCTTGTCCATTTTTTTTCTGGCAAACAAAGACACATTTACCGCACAAAACACACCTGGTAGAAACATATTCTAAGCAAGGGTGGTCTTGCTCTACTGTGGTCTCTCTCTCAAGTTGGTCAAGCCTTTTTAGCTTTAAGCCGAAATGTAAAAACTTGGCAATTCTTTGCAGTTCACATTTTCTATTAGCAGGGCAATTCTTGCAGTCTACATGATGGACAGAGAGAAGAAGTTCAAAGGCAGTTCTCTGCAATCTTCTTACATGTTCTGTATCGGTTCTGACCACCATGCCTTCTTTGACAGTTACAGTGCATGAGGTTATAGGCTGATTATATCCATCAATTTCAACAAGGCACAGTCTGCATGACCCCGGTGGATTATCCATCTCCTTCAGGTAGCAGAGGTTGGGGATATAGATTTGGTTGTCTAAACAGGCCTGGAGAAGACTCACTCCATCATCGGTTTCAATTTCTTTATTATCAACTATGAATCTTAACATGGATTACTCGTAATTGCTCAAAATTTTAAGGGGCATGGATACCTCTTTTTTTATTTATGCCCTGAAACAGGGGGCCTCACAGAATCCCGATAATCGGGATTTACAGCAACTCGACAATGTTATTATATGCTCCTAATATTAAATCCCGATTATCGGGATCACGCTAATGCATTTATAAAGGGCATAATAAAAAAAAGAGGTATCCATGCCCCTGGCCCAGACCTAAACTACATGGCCGGAGTTAAAAGTACTCAGCTTACGAAATATTACAGCGAAAGCAGCTTGTTCCAAACAAGTCGCGCCTATAATTGTGCCATATGGCAATATCAGGGCGGGCCCAAAGAATAAGCAAGTATAAATCCCCAAGATTTCTAACAATTACGATCACCCTTCCTTTGGGCGTTCAATTTTAGGTGCCAGTTCCGGAGGAGACACCTTTCTCACAGCATCATACTCCGGTGGGCAAGATGCCATACATTCTCCACACTTAACACACAATGTTTGGTCAATGCCCTTCTTTCTATTTTTTGTAGTAAAGATTGATTCGGTAGGGCAGCTCCCAACGCAGGCGTCACAGCCCCTGGCACATTTATCTAAATCGATATAATATGCTGTTAATGTCCTGCACATCATAGCAGGGCATCGTTTTTCCGTGATATGTGCCTTGTATTCATCTCTGAAATACTTAATGGTTGTAATAATTGGATTAGGGGCGGTTTTTCCCAATCCACAAAGGGACCCTGCCTTGATATCTAAACTTAGATCCTCTAATAGCTCAATATCCTCCTCCCGGCCTTCTCCTGTTGTTATCCTCTCTAAGACATTGAGAAGATGCTTGGTCCCTATTCTACAGAATGTACATTTCCCGCATGACTCCCTTTGGGTGAAGTCAAGAAAATATCTGGCCACATCTACCATGCAAGCATCTTCATCCATAACCACCATGCCGCCGGACCCCATCATTGCCCCAGCTTGCGTTAGAGAATCGAAATCAATGGAGGTATCTAGAAAAGACCCTGGTAAGCACCCGCCGGAAGGGCCTCCAATTTGAACTGCCTTAAAATCCTTTTGATTTGGAATACCTCCACAGATCTCAAAGATAAGGGTCCTGAGGGTAACTCCCATAGGAATTTCTACTAAGCCGGCATGTAAAATGTTTCCCACCACAGAGAATATTGCTGTCCCAGGACTCCTATCTGTACCAATTCCTCTGTACCACTGAGCCCCATTCTCTAATATGGGTGGTATCGATGCCATGGTTTTAACATTATTAACTACAGTGGGCTTTCCCCACAAACCTCTTTGGGCAGGGTAGGGTGGCCTTGGTTGAGGCATGCCTCTTTTGCCTTGAATTGATTGTATCAGGGCTGTCTCTTCTCCGCAAACAAAGGCCCCTGAACCCTGAAATATTGCTATGTCTAAATCGAAGTTTGTGCTCAGTACCCCTTTACCTAAGAGTCCTATCTCTTTTGCCTGTTCAACTGCCTTGTTAATTGTTTTCACAGCAAGGGGATATTCTGCCCTGACATAAACAATCGCTTTTTCAGCTCCCACAGCATAGGCACTGATCGCGATACCTTCAATAACCTGATAGGGATTACTCTCAAGTATAGTCCTATCCATATAGGCACCCGGGTCACCTTCGTCTGCATTACATATGACGATCTTATCCTTTTCCTTGGCATCTCGGACCAATTGCCATTTTATGTCAGTTAAAAAACCTGCACCTCCTCTCCCCCTGAGACCTGAGTCTTGAATCTCATGTATGATCTCCTCTGGCTCTAAGGTAAGTGCCTTGACAAGGGCCGAATATCCTCCCTTTGCTATGTACTGATAGATATCCTCAGGGTCAAGTAAACCACTGTTGGCCATAACTACCTTTTTTTCTTGATTAAAGCGCGGGAAGTCCATGATCCAAGGTATCAGGTCGTTTTCTTCCATGGCTCCTAATACATGCTCAAAAACGGGGTCATCTTCTTCTAAGAAGGCCTTTACCAGCAGTCTTGCCTTTCCAGGTGTTAGATCGTGGTAAAGGATGGGTGGGAATCCGGGCTTATCAATTATGACCAGTGGCTCGGCATAGCAATGACCCAGACAACCTACTGGAATGATACGGGCACTGATTTTTCGTTCTGAAAGTGCCTCCTCAAATGCAGCCTTCACATCCGTTGCACCTGACGCCAGGCCACAGGTAGCCATGCCGATGAAGATGTTTTGACTATCATCTCCCTTCATCTCCCTGAAGCGTCTCTCTGCATCCGTCTTTATGGAGGCAAATACCTCGTCTAATTTTTCTTTACTGTTTTGATTCACTTTACTGTTTTTCTCTTTTTTCTCGTTCTTTCTCTATCTCGAAGCCCAGGATGAGTCCCTCTACTTTGCTTGGGGCCATATGTCCATTAACTGTATCGTTGACTATGGCCACAGGGGCCAGGGCACAGCATCCTACGCAGGCTACCCTGTCAATGCTAAATTCCCTGTCCGGTGTGGTTTCACCTGGCTTGATCTCAAGCTTGCGTTCAAAACTCTCCAGGATTATATCACCACCCCTAATGTGGCAGGCTGTTCCAAGGCAGACCTTAATCTGATGTTTGCCTGGAGGATAAAATCTGAACTGGTTGTAAAATGTGGCCACCCCATAGATCTCACTACTAGACATTCCAAGATGTTTGGCCACCATTTGCAGGGCACGGACACAGAGGTAGTGATGTTTTTCCTGAATCATTTGTAAGATGGGTATTAGATTGCTTTCTTCATTTACAAAAGTGGCTAGCATTGAGGCTATATCATGTAACATGGCCTCTTCTTCGATTTCGGCTGTATTATCCATGGATATTTTCTTTTCAAAGTGAACGAGCTATCCTATTTTAAGAATTTTTCTGAGGTCAAGGAGAAATACAGGGGTTTTGACCTTATGCTTCCTCCAACCATATTAAAACCTTGTTAAAATCCTCCTCTAATTTTCTCAGGGCGTGCCCTCTATGACTTACTCTACTTTTCTCTTCAACTGACAGCTGGGCAAATGTCTTCTTAAGGGGAGGATAGTAAAAAAGAGGATCATATCCAAACCCTTTTGTCCCTATAGGCTCATCTAAGATTATCCCGAAGCATCTTCCAGTATATGTCAAGACCCGTCCGGCCGGTTTGGCTACAGCAATAGAACAAACAAAGGTGGCATTTCTATTCTCCTTCCCTTTCATTTTTTCAAGAAGTTTCCGGTTGTTTTGATAATCATCAGCTGATTCCCCAGCATAGCGTGCTGAAAGGATACCTGGTGCTCCATTTAAACAGTCGACTTCAAGACCCGAGTCATCAGCCAGGGCAGGTACACCAAGAATTCTTGATGCATATTGGGCCTTGTTTGTAGCGATTTCTTCAAATGTCCCTGCTTCTTCTCTAAATTCAGGAATCTCCTTAAATTCAGAAAGTCCCTTTATCTCTAAAGGAAATCTCTCAAAAAACAGTTCATACTCTCTTTTCTTACCCTTGTTATGGGTTGCCAGAACTAGAACTATTTCTGACATAGATCGTCCTCCAGTGAGTGCCTAGAGCCCGCCCTCCCCGTCCCGAGACCGGGACGGGATCGGGAGGCGCTATGTGCTCTAATCAGCCTATGAAGTCTACAAGCCAGTATGTGTTCGAGTCAGTCTATTAAGCCTATAGGCCAGCCTGCCCTGGCGCGACGTGATTGTAACAAGCTAATGCCGCTTTAATAATTCTAAGCGAGAGCTATTAAACTCAGTCCTTGCATGCCAGGTCTGGGCCAGGGGACTGGGCCAGGGTTGAAAGTGAACTAAAGTTTGGTGAAGATAAAGTCTGCATTGCACCTGGCATGAATTTGTCATTTGGCATTCGTCAATTCTCATTTGTTACGGATTTCTTCCGAAGTATTTCCGATAATTAGTCCCATCGGCAACTTATAACTTTAGCTCACTTTAGGCACTTATAACTTCTTTGACCGTGTCAAAGACCATCTCCACTGTTATCTTCTTCATACATGACATATCATCACATCTCTTTCTAAAGCACGGGCTGCATTCAAGGCCAGCCCTGATGACCCTGTGTTTTGCTC
>JAPVWE010000062.1 GCA_028572035.1 Desulfobacteraceae bacterium
ATAGGTTAGCTTACACTATGACTTAGCCCTGACATGCGAGTGGCCACAATTGACACACAACCGTGATTTCTCTATACTCCTTCCCAGAAAAGACAATTATTATCACTCTGTAACGGCAGAAGGAATACATGGTTTTTTTCCTCATCGCAGTCAGTATTTTGATCCTGATCTATGGGTATATTGGATGGCGCCTTATCATTCCCGTAGGACTCAGTCCCTCCTGGAACGCAATTCTATGGGCAATACTGATATTGTTTATGCCCATGACACCAATCTCCATTCTCCTACGAATCTACGGGTTTAACGCTTTTTGGAGTGATATATTGTCATGGGCTGCATATATGAGCCTGGGATTTTTTTTCCTGGTATTCACTTTTCTGATTATCCGAGACCTAACCTTGCTGGTCATACGTGGTGTAAAAAGGTCTTTCACTCTCGCACGCAGTGTTATCACCTCTGAGGCCAGTTCTATCGAACCTATAGCCCCTGATCGTCGCCGGTTCATTTTTCGTTCCATAAACCTAGGTATTTTGGGCATTTCAGGAACTCTTGTGGGTTACGGCTTATACGAGGCTCGGCACCGCCCTGATATCGTTAAGGTTTCGGTTCCTATCCATGATCTACCAAATGATCTTGAAGGGTTTCGTATCCTCCAGATTACTGATATTCATGTTAGCCCCACAATCAAGAGGAACTATGTGCAAGCCATTGTCGATCAAGTAAGTAACCAAAACCCAGATGTAATTGTTTTCACTGGTGACCTTGCAGACGGCTCGGTCCCAATTCTGCGTGATGATGTGGCTCCCCTGAAGGATCTATCTGCACCTTATGGGTCCTACTTTGTTACGGGTAACCATGAGTATTACGTAGGAGTGGAAGCTTGGGTGGAGGAAATAGCTCGGATTGGTTTTACAGTACTGCTAAACGAGCATCGAGTTATACAGCACGGCGCAGGTCGTATTCTTATGGCTGGCGTGACAGATTACAACGCCGGCCAATTTCTCAGAGACCACGCTTCCAGTCCAGATATCGCCTTGTCTGGTGCTACGGCATCCCATGTAAAGGTACTTTTAGCCCATCAGCCACGCAGTGTATTTGCTTCTGCCAAGGCCGGTTTCGACCTTCAAATCTCTGGCCACACGCATGGAGGACAGTTCTTTCCATGGAATTTCCTCGTAGGCCTGCAGCAACCTTATGTTGTCGGCCTCCATCAGTATGAGAAGACCTGGATTTATGTGAGTCGCGGTGCTGGATACTGGGGGCCACCTCTTCGCCTGGGTATACCTTCTGAGATAACAATAATCACCCTAACCAGACCAAAGCATGGCATAAATACAGTATAGAAAAAGCAGAATCTAGGATCGATGCTTCTGAAAAGGAAAAACAGGCCAGTCCGGCTGTCGAGATGTACCCCCTGCGCATATGGAGCAACACTTAAGGCAGGTCATTTATGCCCGCCATAAGCTTGCAAAAAGGCGTTACGATGGTCAAACTCTCACACAAAATAATTTCCAGTCAGCCTAAGCCTTCGCCACTACAGCCATTCAAAAAACCTTACTCTTAATTCTATCTATTGTTAACCTATCTTTAAATGGAATGTCTGGATGGGTGGGTGAGGATAATTGCTGAGCCAGCTGATCTTCAGATCGCCCTATAGACCATGAAGGCACCCAAGTTCCTTCTGTCCCTCCGAATCAATTGTAGTTTCCCAGTATCGGTTTCCCAGGTCAAGGGGAAAAATATCCTTCATAAAGAGAAAGATCATTTCCTTTTATCCATTCCAACGGATGGTTCGTGGGAAATTATTGCAGCGAAAGACAAGAATTTCCTGTTTCGCTATTTTATGCTGTTACTTTATGCTTGACATTTTTGATTTTTCATGTAATTAGAGTCGAACTTGTACAAGTATAAGTACTAGAGGTTTGGTGCTATGTATGCTGGAGAGGTCTTGAAACGAATTAATGGTCTTACCAACGACAGACTCACCTATTTTGTACGTGCCGGCTATGTCAGACCTAAAAGAATTAAGAGAAAAAGCCTTTACTTTAATGACTTTTCTGAGGAAGACGTTGAGGTGATCAGGCGTGCGTGGGAACTCATTTCCGCGCATGATGTTAGGATAAGGGCAGCCTTTGAAAGGGTAAGAAAAGAAACTGAAGACCCACAACTCACCCTTAATTTGAGGACACCACCTAATAATTCGGATTAAGACGCATATAAAGAGGACACATGGGGAAATGGGGACTATGGGGGTGAAAAATGGGATCAGCCCTTGGCATTGGACAGAATTACCTATACAGCCTAATGTCAAGAATGTCGCCTTGGCACTAATGCGGAAACAAAGGTTAAGAAAGTAAGTGGTAAATCCTTAAGAGACCCCCAAATGATAACTAGGGCCTTTTCAAGAAAAGGTAGAGACGAGGAGAAAAGGCATTGTCCATAGAGATAGAGAAATCTGTATTAGAAAAGGCATGCAGGGAAATGATTGAAACCATCCTTTTCTGTCTTCCCAATGCCTTCAAGGGCACCATCTATCGAATTGGAAAGCCACCGGAGCTTATTGCAGAAAGAATCACCTCAGGAATAATTGGCGATGGAAGAGAGAAGATCTCATGGGGTTTTCCGGTAAAATCCGGATACAATCCCCCGGGTAAACCATGGGTCGATTACAGGGATCAACCAGGTCGTCCCCTTGAGGCCATGTCCTGGTGCGTTGAGAAACAGAAAAGCTGGACTTCGGAAGATCCAAGAAACGATGCTCGAAATCTCAGGTTTCAGGTTGAAGGAATAGAGGAAGATTTCCACCATATGGAACCGGTGCTTGTCCCCAAATCGGATCTTAACTTAAATACCTATCCCTCCTCTGAGTATCCCAGGGATCATAAAGGAAATATCATATGGAAAGACAGTGAGCACGTTGTTGTTGCTGTCATCAAGATTCACTTCCATCCATTTACGATAAAGATCGGCAGTTATGAGACCAGAGTTACCAAGAAGCTTTCACGTTCACTCGGGACCGAATTGTTGTCTTACCAATTACGCCAGGATTCCATGAGGGCTATGCAACAGCTGGCAAAGGACAGGTTAAACGCATGCAATATACTTGCAGACTCACTCCGGAATGCCATTACAAAGTCAGGGTTGATTTTCTCTCTTGTTAAACAGGAGGTAGGATACCTCAGGGATCAGTGGGAACAGGTTCTGCTGGAAGACCGGAAAGAAAAGAATATGAAGGTGGAAGCCATAAGAGGCCTAAATGAGATGTTGATAGCCATGGGTGAGGGATATGAAGGCCTCAGGGAGGATTTGGCTGCTGTCCAGAATAAATTCCTGGAACTCTCCCTTCCACCTGAAAAGGGGGAGAAATGGGTGATTATGCAGATAGAGGAGAGATGGAAAGAGCTTTTTAATAAATGCCCACAGGATGACCATAAGAGGACAATGATCTGGCAGACCATTGATAAGTTGAGGAAGTCTCTTTATTTTGGTCAGGATCCTGATAACATTGCCAACTATGATAAGATCCCGGAGGAGCTTAAACGGGAGTGGGTCAATCTCATTTACAGAAATACCGATCGTTTTGATCCCTCAGCCCTTAAGAGGCTAATCAAGATACTGGGTAATCCCGTCCTTACTATCCCATCTCGGGAAAAATCCAAGAAAACCTTGACACAACTCAAGGCCCTTGCAGAGACTATGAGTCAGCTTGAACGAAATACAAATTTTCTCTTACGTGAAGTTCTGAATGGAGATGACAATGAAGTAGTTTCCAAGATCTTAAGCAATATCAGTACGGATTCCGAATAGAAAAACATCTTTTGAGCACCAATCCCCACTTTTCACTTAATCGATGCATAAAACAGATTGCATGTATTTATGCACCTGTCTCGCCATAGAAGTTGCTAAATATTTACCACCCGCTCCCCGCAAGGCGGGCCGATCATTGGAGACACCCCAGTTAAATACTTTAAGGTTTAGCAGGACGCGGAGAAGGGCTTTGATAACCATCGAGGATCGCTTAAGAAGCCCCCGCATCGCCGGGGCTCCCAATGAGTTCTCATTGGGATCAAATGGGGAGCCCTTTTATGAATCCGAGGTTGATCTGAGAATATTCTCGTCAAAGATGGGAATCGGGCTTTTCCTTCTGGGATATTTTTGGTATACTGACATTATTCATTTTGAAGAAGATTTCGTCAAAACGAATAACTTGACCCTGTTACGTGTAGGAGGGAGTGATGAAGGTTTCGGCAACCACAATTTCCATCTGCTTAACACTTTCCCTATGGTGCGGAGGTTGTTCGAGGGAAGAACCTCCTCCGGTACAAAAAATCAAGGAGGTGAGACCCATCAAAATCCCTGCCCCGGAAAAGGCAGAAACCTCAGTGCCCGATGAGGAGGAAAAGGCAAAAACAGGAGTGAAGGAAGGTGAAGATGTAAAGACTGCGGCCGCTGAAGAAAGGGCACTAACGAGGCCGGAGACGGATGAAAGGAAAAAAGAAACGGCAGTGGAGGAAGTGACCGCATATTATATCGTCGAAGAAGGTGACAGCCTATCCGGTATAGCAGCGGGAGAGGATGTGTATGAAGATTCATTAAAATGGCCTATCCTTTATCGTCTTAACAAGGATAAACTTGGCAAATTACAGTTGGGAAAGGGTTTTCCGGACAGAGAGCTGGCTGAGGGGGTAAGGCTGAAAATTAGCACGCCTGATGAGATAAAGGAAAATCTAGAAAGAAGGCCCCATAACGTGTGGGTAGTTAATGTTCTGTCTGCCACGACCAGTGGAGAGATCATTCCTGCTGCAATCAGGCTTATTAACAATGGATACCTGGTCTATATCACCCGTGCCAAAGTAAAGGGAAAGGACTGGATGAGGCTCCGTGTAGGTTTTTTCAAAGACAGGACAGAGTCCGATACAGAGGCGAAGAAGATAATGACCATGTTGAATCTTGTTAATTCCTGGGTTAGCAAGATAGGGGAAGAAGAATTTGAGGAATTTGGTGGCTATTGAGGATCAGCCCTAACTCACTTCATATCCGCTTTTCTTTCAATTTACTTACTATGACCGTCTTTGCGGGTCATCTCTGAGAGGGCCCTCTCCATCCTGAAGGCCTCTTCGAGGATAATCTTTACGTATTTGCCGCCTCTTGAGGCAGGACCAAAGGAGGCTGCCAACTTTCGGGCAAGGCCACCCACGGCAAGGAGGGGATTACGGATTTCGTGGGCCACAGCCTGGAGGGTGTATTCCACAATATCCCCTCTTTCCTCCAGGGGCTCCAGTCTAATGGGGGGCACCTCAGTATCCCACTTGATCCGGAGGTCAAAAAGGATTAGGAGGCCGATCTCCATGATCAATCCGGCAACAAAGGCCTCTTCAGGATAGCAGTTTTTCAAGTGGGCGGCAAAGGATTTGGCGATAAGGGCCCGGTAAAGCGTAGTGTGCCAGAACTCTTGGTAATCAAGGGGGCCTATTTTCCCCATAGGGAAGGTATCTCTCAATGACAGGGAGAGGGCCATGATCCTTAGGCGCTGAAATCCTAACTTTACAACGGCCTGTCTCAACGAGGTGGTAGATTGGCGAGTTTGAAAAAAGACGCTATTTGCCAACGTAAGCACCCGAACGGCGAGCGAGGGGTCTCTTTCGATGAGAGCGGCAAGTTCTTCAGCAGAACAGCTGTCATCCGATGCTATTTCCACAAGCCTCATGGAGACAGGAGACAGTGAGGGCAGAGAATATCCAGATTCAATTTGCTTCAGAAGATCTGCTGACACCTTTTTCTCCATATTAACCCCTGCACCAAAGCACAAGACTCGAAAGGCCTCGTTAAATAGCTTTTAGTGACTGTTACATGCTGCGATGGTCTAAGATGCCATTGCCATAAAGGAATTGACTTTCTTATTCAATTTTGCAGAATGGCCACCAACAGGTCAAGAGGAGTTTTTCCCAAGCCTCGACATCTATGTAAGCGGATCACTATAGAACCAAGTTTTATTTGCAAATACATGGCGAAAGAAATACAATCTCCCCATGGAACCCATTCCTTCCGAAAATCTGCTGCCCAATGAAAAACCCTCTTCGGAGTGATGGCATTGATCGAGGGACTATCCGGGGAATAATCATGACTTCAAGAAAGATCGCTTTCATTGTTAATCCCAGTGCAGCAATGGGGTCTACCGGTAGAGAATGGCCCCAAATCAAGGCTCTGGCAAGAGATCGATTAGGGCCATTTCAGGCCCTTCTCACGACCGGTCCAGGAGATGCTATCAGACTTACCCGCCTTGTTCTCCTTGAAGGTGCTGACCTGGTTGTTTGTGTAGGGGGAGATGGAACACTTAATGAGGTTGTGAACGGGTTTATGGGAGAGGATGGTCCCATACGACCCGAGGCCATGCTAGGGTTCATTCCCCGCGGTACCGGATGTGATTTTATAAAAACCGTTCCCATACCTCGGGAGCTAAACAGGGCACTGGATGTAATCATAAGTTCCCATGCCCGGCCTATTGATCTGGGACGGCTTACATACAGGGACCATCATGGCCGTTCCTCCTCCAGATATTTTCATAACATTACCAGCCTTGGTTTGGGGGGTGAAGTAGATGAACGGGTCAACAGGACCACTAAGATGTTCGGAGGTTTTATTTCATTCATCTGGGCCACTCTGATCTCCATTCTGACTTATGAGAAAAAGCAAATACACCTTAAGGTGGATAATGGCTTTGACCAGACAGTTATGAGCTGGAATATAGTGGTTGCCAATGGGCAGTATCATGGTGGCGGCATGTGGGTAGCACCTGAGGCGGTTGTGGACGATGGCCTTTTCCATGTGACTGTGATCGGGGATCTTACCCTGGCCGAGGTCTTCCTGAACCTCCCTAAACTGTATAATGGAAAGATTCTTCAGCTCGAAAAGGTAAGCACGCTTGTTGGCAAGAGAGTACACGCCTATTCGGATCAACGGGTCCTTCTGGACGTGGATGGGGAGCAACCAGGCCAACTGCCTGCTATCATTGACATTGTGCCAGGAGCACTACCCCTCATTATATCGAAATAGATCTCCTGGCACCATTGCCAAGATCTTGGTTTCTCAGGC
>JAPVWE010000063.1 GCA_028572035.1 Desulfobacteraceae bacterium
CTAAATGCATGTCTGCCCGAATGTTTACCCATAACGAGACGGTTGGTCTCCAGACCGATTGTAGCGGGCTCCATTATCTCATATGTTGTCTTATTCTTCAGGACCCCGTCCTGATGAATACCGGCCTCATGGGCAAAGGCATTTGCTCCAACGATGGCTTTATTGGGCTGGACCTGGATGCCGGTAATCATAGCCAGCAGATGTCTTGACGGATATATCTCTTTTGTGTTTACCGTAGTGAAATAGGGAAGATAATTCCTTCTCGTATGGAGGGCCATGACGACCTCCTCAAGAGATGTATTACCTGCCCGTTCCCCAATGCCGTTTACGGTAACCTCGACCTGCCGCACTCCAGCATTTATACCGGCCAGGGTGTTGGCTGTAGCCAGGCCCAGATCGTTATGACAGTGAACGCTCAGGGTTGCCTTGCTAATGTTTGGTGTGTGGCTCTTTACATAGGCGATAAGATCTGCGAACTCACCTGGAACAGCATAGCCTACTGTGTCAGGCAGATTGACCGTGGTGGCTCCAGCTGAAATAGCTGCCTCAAACATCCTGCTTAAGAAATCACGGTCAGTTCGGGAGGCATCTTCAGCTGAAAATTCGATGTTGTTCGTGAATTGTCTGGCGTATTTGATAGCCTCAACCGCCTTGTTGATGACCTGGTTTCTATCCATTTTTAGTTTGTGCCGGAGATGAATGTCTGAGGTGGCAATGAAGATGTGGATGCGGGGATTTGCTGCCTCCTTTATTGCACCCCAGGCGGCGTCAACATCCTCCTTAGAGGTTCGAGCCAGGGCGGCCACCTCGATACTCCTGATTTTTTTGGCGATCATCTGGACTGCCTCAAAGTCTCCTTCCGAAGAAGAAGGGAACCCTGCTTCAAGGACATCTACCCTCAGTCTCTCCAACTGGGAGGCAAGATGCATCTTCTCTGCGGTGTTCATGCTGTAGCCTGGTGATTGCTCCCCATCCCTTAAGGTAGTATCAAAGATAATGATTTTATCTGTCATTGAGACGTTCCTTTCTTTAAAAAAGTGCCCGCCCGCCTCGTCCCGAGCAGCGGGACGGGCAGGCCTAAAGTGCCTAAAGTGATCTAAAGTGAGCCCGCCCTGGTGCGACGTCATTTGAATATACGCTTGCTTCTGTTGTATCACCAATCCTGGTTTATCTTTGCTGAGTCAGGCTTTGCCAGGTCTGGGCCAGGGCTAAAGTTTGGTAAAAACACGCAAGCGCCCGCCGCAGGGTCTTCTTTGAAGAACTCCCTGCGGCTTTTTTCACCTCTTGTAAATCGATTTGAAACATCCTCTATTCACCTCTGTAACAATGGAGTAGTAAGGATTTGTGGCTAGGCGCCTAAGTCTGATCTTTACTTAGCTTGAAATAGATGCTGTCCACCAGGGCCTGCCAACTAGCCTCAATAATATTTTCTGAAACACCAACGGTATTCCATATGTCTTTGCCATCCCTTGATTCAATCAAGACCCTCACCCTTGCTGCCGTTCCGGCACTCCCTTCCAGTACCCTCACCTTAAAGTCAACCAGCCTCATCTCTTCTATTCTGGGATAAAATTTGCTCAATACCTTACGAAGGGCATTATCTATAGCATTCACAGGTCCGTTCCCTTCGGCAGCTGTGATCTCTTCCTCATCCCCTACGGATATCTTAATGGTCGCCTGAGATATTGACTGATCATCCTTGTTTTTCTCATTGATCACCCTCAAAGAGAGCAAAGAAAAAGGCTCTCTAAATTGGCCCGTGGACTTCTTCATCAAAAGTTCAAGTGAGCCTTCAGCAGCATCGAATTGATATCCCTGATCCTCCATTTGCTTGATCTCTTTGACAATCTTCTTGCTGTCGTAACCATTCCCCCCTAAGGTAAGTCCCATCTCATTGGCCTTGTATTCTATGTTACTCTTACCTGAGAGGTCTGAAACAAGCACTCGACGCTTATTTCCAACAGTCCCAGGTTCGATATGCTCATAGGCAAGGGGCTTTTTCAAGATTGCACTTACATGTATTCCTCCCTTATGGCTAAACGCGCTTTTTCCAACAAAGGGGCGTTGATTCAAAGGAGGCACATTTGCAACCTCGCTAACATACCTGGAAATCTCTGTAAGCTGCTTAAGCTTGAGTGGATCAAGGCATCTATAGCCCATCTTCAGCTCCAGGTTTGCAATGACAGAGATCAAGTCGGCATTTCCACAGCGCTCTCCATAGCCATTTATTGTTCCCTGAACCATCTTGGCACCTGCTTCAACGGCAACCAGGGAGTTGGCTACAGCCAATCCACAATCATTGTGTGCATGGATACCGAGAGGGATATCGGGAAAGGATTTCCTGACCACTTCCACTATCTCTCTTAAATCACTTACCATGGTGCCCCCGTTGGTATCGCAGAGCACAATGATATCGGCCTCACCAGAGATTGCTACCTCAATGGCTTTCAAGGCATACTGGGGGTTGGCTTTATAACCGTCGAAGAAATGCTCAGCATCAAAGACAACCTCTTTTCCTTTTGATTTAAGATACCTGACGGAATCAGAGATCATGGCCAGGTTTTCCTCCAATGGAACACCCAATATCTCGGTTACATGAAGGTCCCAGCTCTTTCCAAATATGGTAATTGTCAGGGTTTCAGCCTGCAATAACGCTTGCAAATTAGGGTCCTTTTCTGGCAGTGTGTTTGCTCTTCTGGTGCTGCCAAAGGCCGTCAAAGGAGCTGCTTTGAGCCTCGTCTCCTTTGCCATCTGAAAAAAGCGCATGTCTTTCGGGTTTGAACCAGGCCAGCCACCTTCTATATACTGAACTCCAAGTTCAGCCAACTTTTGGGTAATGCGCAGCTTTTCCTCAGCAGAGAAACTGATTTGTTCTCCCTGGGTGCCATCTCTTAATGTGGTATCATAGATCAATATCTGCTCTTCCATAATCCTGCTCCCCTCTTAAAACCAAAAAACCCGCTATCAGGCGGGCCTGATAACGGGTTTTCTAAGTCTTATCAAAAACACTATGCCATCATCAGGCCCGGTAGTTTTAAGTTACCTACCAGGAGGAGGAGCAACAGGGAAAGTACAAGTATCCCTGTTGCCCTGATAATGCCGATAATGTTTTGAAAGATAAAATTCATTTTCTCAATAGAATTTCAATAGGCAATGAATATAGATAAATAAAACCTTTTTGTCAACATTTTTTTTCTTTCTGTTTTTATCTTTCGCAATTTTGACAACATCCGGAATGATGCATCAGTAAATATAACCCGAATATCTTGATCCTAGAATACATATTCCTGGCCTGGATCAAGAACCACCACCTCAATGTCAGGTGCCTCTTTGTCCATGATTTCCTTAAAGGATGAGGCATCCTGTTCCAGGATGGGAAAGGTCTTAAAATGCATGGGAATAACCGTGCTTACTCCCAGAAGTTTTGCAGCCAAAGAGGCCTGTGAAGGATCCATGGTAAATACCCCTCCTATGGGCAACATGGCCAGATTGATATGGAAGAGCTCTCCAAGGAGCTTCATGGAAGAAAAGATGCCTGTATCTCCGGCATGGTAAATGGTGAAATCATCTTCCAGCCGTATGATGTAACCAGCAGGGCTCGCTGTCTGGGAGGAATGGAACGCCTGGGTCATGGTTATGGAAATACCATCGAAGGTGGCCGTGCCGCCTATATTCATACCCATGCCATACACTATCTGGGAGTCCGGTATTTTTTCCCCCTCTTTTAACGTGCCCACAGTCTCCGGCATGCCAACCAGGGTAGCACCCGTGGCCTTTACAATCCGAGCCACATCGGCTATGTGATCAAAATGATCATGGGTTACGAGGACAACATCGGCCTTAGTGATATCCTCTGCCTGACAGGTAGCCAATGGATTGTCCGTCAACCAGGGATCAACAATGATGATTTTCTCTTTCTCGGATGTAATCTGAAAACCGGCATGCCCGAACCATTTAATATTTTTTGCCATATCAGTGCCCTCCTTTTTCAAATAGTATCTGTTTTCTTAAACCAGTAGATAACAACTATCATCTGCCTTTAGGGATTGAAGAATCAGGTATCTTCAGGGAGGATTCTGGGCTGAATGGGCCAGGCAGTGATCGGAAGCTGGTACCTATGGGGCAGGTTCTAGCACAATAAGGGCATCCACAGCTATCGGGCGGCTGCCAGATATGATAACAGGGTTGATATCTATCTCTTTTATTGTATCATTTTCCGTACCGATCTTTCCAACATTGATGAGCATTTCTGACAAGACATCCCTGTCAACAGCGTCCATACCCCTGATAGCATCAAGGATCTTGTGGGCCTTGATCTCAGCCATCATCTCAAGGGCATCCCGTTTCTCCAGAGGTGCAAGGCGAAAGGATACATCCTTTAGGATCTCGGTGAATATACCCCCAAGACCAAACATGACACACGGTCCAAACTGGGGATCCCTGATCAACCCTACAACCAATTCTCTCTTTCCCCTAATCATCTCCTGGACAAGGGTAGCAGCACCTTTAATGCCGTTCATACCTGCCATGATATCATTGAAGGTATCCAATGCCTCCCTGTCATCTCTGATATCCGTCCGGATGAGCCCTTTTTCTGTCTTGTGGGTTATGTCCGGCGCGCATCCTTTCATCACCACAGGATAACCAATCTCATGGGCTGCGGTGATAACCTCGTCGCTGCTTTCAGCCATTATTTCGCGTGTAACCGGGATCTGGTAGGAAGCCAGAATAACCTTGGATTCATACTCTGAAAGCGTGTTCCTTCCTTCCTTAAGGGCCTTATCTAAAATCTCCATATAACCTCCTTAATGGGGTCAGGTCTTGACATTTGACACAACGAATCATTTGGAACAAACTCTTAGGTTATGTCGATTATGTCAAATGTCAAGACCTGACCCCTTAATTCACCCCAGAAGAGATCTGGCCACGATGATCTTTTCTATCTCTTTGGTCCCTTCATATATCTCTACAATCTTTGCATCCCTGTAGATCCTCTGAACCTTGTATTCATCAATATAACCATAGCCGCCGTGCATCTGAAGTGCCTCATCTGCACACCTCACTGCCATTTCCCCTGAGAACCACTTTGCCATGGCAACAAGCGCATGATCAATCTTCCCATTATCGGCCAGCAATGCAGCCTCATAGTAAAGGTTCCTGGCAGCCCTGATCTTGGTAGCCATTTCAGCTACCTTGAACTGGTTTATCTGAAAGGATGCAAGGGGGGCACCAAACTGATGCCTTTTCTTGATATGGGCTATACTTTCCTCCAGGGCAGCCCTTGCAATACCTACGGCCATAGCACATATATGGAGCCTGGTAACATTAAAGAAGGCCATAAGCTCCCTGAAGCCATTGCCCTCTTCCCCCACTATATTGGATGCCGGAACCCTGAGATCAGAAAGGGATACCTCAGCCGTATCATTTGCCCGTATCCCGAGTTTCCCATACATCTTGGTTGCCTCAAAGCCTGGTCTGTCCGTCTCGACAATAAAAAATGAGTGCCTTCTGTGCCTGTCCGGGTTATCAGGATCTGTCTGACAGAAGACCAGGAGATAGTCTGCTATATCACCATTGGTGATAAACATTTTTGTTCCATTAATGACATATTCATCACCATCCCTGGCAGCCGTGGTAACTGCCATGGTTACATCAGAGCCTGCATCTGGCTCGGTAATGGCTGTACCCGTGATAGCCTGTCCTTGAACAAGGGGAGGGAGGTATTTCTTTTTCTGCTCCTCAGTTCCAAACAGACCTAATAGTTCAGCGCCAAAGGTGGCAGTGATAACGGCATTGGCCATACCTGCGTCAACTGCCCAGAATTCCTCTGTTATCAGGCAGTGTTCGAAAAAACCGAGCCCAGCACCTCCATAGGCCTCATCTATGAACACACCCACAAAGCCGAGTTCACAGGCCTTTCGCCAGATATCCAGATCAAAGGTCTCATTCCTGTCAAACTCCTGGGCCCTTTCAGGGAACTCACCAAGGGCAAATTCCCTGGCAGCCTTCTGGATGTCCTGCTGTTCCTTGGTGAGGGTAAAGTCCATTGCCTGCTATCCCTTCTTTGTCTCCAGCACCTTGTCTTTTAAAACAGGTAGGACCTTGAACAGGTCATCCACAATACCATAATCGGCTGTCCTGAAAATGGGGGCCTTGGGATCTTTATTGATAGCAATGACGGTGCCTGCGCCGCTGATACCAGCCAAGTGTTGGAAGGCCCCGCTTATTCCAACTGCTATATAGACCTTGGGGCTGACTGATTTGCCTGAGGTCCCGACCTGCAAGTATTTGGGCAGCCAGTTCTTATCGACAATAGGCCTGGAACAGGAAACAACCCCATTAAGGGCCTCGGCCAGTTCTTTAACAAGAGAAATATTTTCTTCCTCTCCTATACCCCTTCCAACAGAAATAAGAAGTTCTGCCTGGCTTATATCCACATCACCGGCAGCTGTTTCAACAAATTCGATAAAATCCTTTTTCAATGGTACGTCTTTTAGAGGAAAGCCTTTCTTGACTATTTGAGCCTGCCGGTCACCGATTCTATCCTTTGAGAATACCCCTGACCTTATGGTAAGAATGTATCCAGCAGATGGCGCAAAAGAGACATTGGAAAAGATCTTTCCACTAAACATCTGCCTCTGGGCAATGGCTTTATCATCCTTAAACATGATATCGATGCAGTCAGTGGCCAGGGGGAGTCCGGCCCTGACAGCCAAACAGGGAGCCAGCTCCATCCCCCAGGAGGTATTACCAATAAGGGTAAGGGTTGGTTTTGACTTCTCAATCAATCCGGCTATAATCTCTTTGTAGATATCTGCATTGAAATTCTTTAGCCGCTCATCATCAAAGATGATTATCTTGTCGGCCCTGTCAGAGATACTTTCAGCAATAGGGTTCACTTCATGGCCAAGAAGGATAGCGGTAACGGTATGTGAGTGCTCTTGGGCGAGCTCACCAGCCTTCCATAGCATCTCAAGGGTTATTTCCCTTATCTCACCAAGTCTGTGTTCAACAATAACGAATAATTCGCTCATCTATTCCATCACCCCTTTCTTTGTTAGAATTTCAACGAAATCAGAAGCGA
>JAPVWE010000064.1 GCA_028572035.1 Desulfobacteraceae bacterium
TCCTGTGGGCTTTCCGTCATCGCCACTCAATAAAGTAACCGACATGTATGTGGGAAAGGATGTCCCGTCTTTTCTGATATGCCCTATTTCACCCATCCATGAACCCTGTGTCTTTATCTGATTCATGCCCTTCTTGTATTCATCCATCTGTTCTTCATTATGTAAATTTACTACTTTCATTCCAATCATCTCTTCACGGGAATAGCCGTGCATTGAGGCAAAAGCATCGTTTACATATGTCAGGTTTAGGTCTAAGTCATATATCGCTATACTGTCAATGGACTGGTCAACAGCAGAGCTTAATTTTCTTATTTCTTCCTCTCCCGCTTGCGTACGGTCACATCCCGGACAATACCTCGAAACCCGATTCCATGACCTTCTGAATCCTTTATTAGAGATACGGAGGTCTCTATATGTCTTTTGATGCCGTCCTTTCTAAGGATCTCCCAGCCAGATCCTTTTGCAGGGTTTCCAGTGGTGTAAACTTTGTTGAAGACTTTATATACTTTTTTGGCAGTCTCTTTATCAGAGTACTCTCGGTTATTCATACCCATTAATTCATCTTTGGGATATCCAAGTATTCTGCACATAGAATTATTGAAGAAGGTAAAATTGCCGGCAATGTCAACCTCATAATATCCATCTTCGATGCTTTCGAGAATGGTTCGGTATTTCTCCTCACTCTCCCGCAGCGCTTCCTGGGCCTGCTTTTGCTCAGTGATGTCGCGAGACACTCCCATTACACCCACCAGTTCGCCGTGTGCATCACGCAGGAGGGAAGCGGAAAGTAAACTTGGGAAAACTTCGCTGTTCTTGCGCCTGTTGAGGATTTCTTGAACACATTGACCTTGCACCACTGTCTTGTTATGGACTGTGCGGCCTTCCTGTGGATTTGCGTAGAGAATGTCGACCGGTGTTCCGATGACTTCGTCCCGAGCATACCCAAAAGTCTCCTCAGCCGCTTGGTTAAACTCGACAATGTAGCGGTCTGTATCCACGGCAATAATCATATCTACAGAGCTGTCAATGACATTGCTTGCGTATTCTTGTGATGTCCTCAAGGCCTCTTCTGCCCGCTTGCGCTCGGCGAGCTCCAGCTTCAATTGTTCGTTCGTTCTAGCCAGCTCCGCGGTGCGCTCTCCAACACCGCGTTCCAGTTCAGCATGAGCTCTTTGCAGCGCCTCTCCTGTCCGCTTGCGCTCGGTGATGTCGTGGATAGATACAATATCTGCTGGTTGTCCGTGCCAGATGGTTCTGGCCCTTGATAGCTCTACTGGTATACTCTGCCCATCCTTTCGGATAATGACAGTGTCATGCTGAGTGGGAGCGGGTTCACCAGTAAATCTTTTTCTGAATATCTCCATTATCCCATTGAGCTCATCCGGGTGCATCAAATCCTGCATGCTCATATGGAGTAGTTCGTCAACGCTATAACCTGCTATTTCAGCAGCTCGTCTGTTCACATAAACATGGGCTCCCTGACTTGTGAGTATAAAAATACCGTCAGCGGCGTTCTCAGCCAGTGCCCTAAAGTTTTCCTCGCTCTCTCGTAACCCCTTTCCCATTCCATTGGGTTTGCTTTCTGATGCCTCTAATTCAACAACTCGTTGGCGCAGTTTTGTCAGTTCATTTATGAGCTGTTCTTTGGTTTTATGTGCATCTTTCATTTTGTATATTGCCCCATGTTATTGTAACCTTATCTTGCTCTATCCTTCATGGTTTCGTAAAAAGTCCCATTTCGCCTCCCCTGGTGGGAGGGGATTAATCCGCGCCCGTCAGACGTCGGATATTGTGCTGAATATGGACTGGGCTTTCAATAAAAGAAGGACATTACTTCTACTCGTCCTTTCTGGAAAAATGAGGTCTTTATGCGAGTGAAGCAGGGCTATCTATCTGAGCCCTCAATTTGATAATCTTCATCAAAAAAGATAGCCATGCCTTCTGATTCAGATCGCAAAACGGTACCGGTCACCTTTATATAAGCCTGTTTATGCTCATCTTTGAGTTTTCTCAGCTTATCAAGCGGGAGAACCAAGTCTATTTTGACCTGGGTACCCTTGGGGAGGGGCTGGGTGGTATGGAAGTATGCCCCGCCTGAGCATATGTTGGTTGTCAGGAGATTGAGCAGGCTTTTTTCTTGATCTGAAGTCAGCAGTTCAATTGTGGTGGGTAGTTCAAGGTCGAATCTTTCCAATCTTCTTTTCTCTGCCATGGTTCCCTCATTATGGTTACATGCGATTTGTTTTATGCCCTATAAGTAGCTGAAGGGTACATATAAAGACAATAATCAAATAGTATGGTTTTTGTTCGTATTTTAGGGGAGGGAATGGCTCAGAAGATAGTATTAGAAAGAATATCAGGTAATACTTTTTTATTAGACGTTAGAGATGTTTGGCGGCCCAGAGGGCTGCCTGGAGGCGGTTGGGAACATTGATCTTTTTAAAGATATTGTATATATGGGTCTTTACCGTATTGGGGCTGATGAAGAGCTTATTGGCAATATCCTCGTTTCTGGCCCCTACGGTTATCATGGTGAGTATCTCCATCTCCCTTGATGTAAGTATGGTTTCATCTTTTTTTGGGGCAATCCCCGTATCCCTGTGTTCCAGGATAGCCTTTGTCATAATTCCCCTGGAGGCCCATATTTCTCCGTTAAACATAGCCTGAAGGCCCTTGGGGAACCGCTCCAGGGGGTCCTGGTCGTAAAAAAACCCCCGGATTCCCATCCTTAAGGCCTTTTCTTCAATCCCCAGACCAGGGCTTACATTAAAGAGGGCCACAAGGTGCCGATGCAAGGTATTTTCACCACTGGATTCAAGCTCAGATAGATAGGTATCCAGATCTTTTTCCAGGCAGTCCAGGAGGATCAGTTTTGGTTGGCTGATGTTTTTATCATCTCTGGCCGTAACATGGCGGACATCTTGACTGGTTGTGTACTTTGCACTGGTTTCCCGCTCCAGAAAAGAGACCATGAGCTCATTTTGGAGCCTCCGGGGACCGATAATATGTATCGTTTTGTCGGTCAACTGAGTGAGGTCTTTGTCTTTTGAAGAAGGGTTATGTGTCATGGGCGCTTCTTGGCTGCCAGTAAGAGAACTTGCTTTTCTATTAGAGGACTATAAGGTAAAGGTGCTGGTATGTCAACGAAAGATTCATTGCTTATATTCACCGCAGAGGTTCACCCTGTTAGATAAAACAAAAAACTACCGAGCAGTTCTCCTGATCAGACAAGAGAATATGCATTTTGTGCCACAGCATTATCAGGCTATCTGACAGGGCAAGGAGTACGCCCCAGTGAAATAAGCTTGGCCCCAGTGTAGCAGCTCCGCGCTACACGGGCCAGGCATTTCACGGGGCAAGCAGAGAGGGAAGGAACTAGCCCTATGGGGGAATATATAGGGTGGAGAAGAGTGCTGACTAAAGATAGACGGACTATAGCAATGATAAAGATTTTTCGTAACCGTTCACGGGTTCTGGGTTCAGAGGTTCTGGGCTCACCTCAAACCCGCCTGCCATCCCTGCCCGAAGTACGGCAGGCGGGCGTCGGGCAGGCCCTCCAGAGGCGGGCAGGTCTGAACTGTTGATTCGTGAGCTCTGAAGGGAGACCGCGTGAGAATAGAACGATTTGAGGATATTGAGGCATGGCAGTTGGCCCGGGAGCTAACTCACAAGGTCTATGGCCTGACAAAGAAGGCCAAGTTTCCTCGCGACTTCGGATTGAAGGGACAAATTCAGGATGCACAGATTCATCTAAAGGGTTGAGAGGTTCAAGGTTCGGGGTTAGTGAAGGTTAACAAAAAAAGCAACCCTGAACCTTTGAGCCCTGAGCCCTGAACGGTGAACTCTGAACCTGTGAACGCCTACGATTTTAAGTATATTAAGGCTTATCCTTCATCCTCATCAGGATAACGTGTCGCTATGGATTTCAGGACATCCAGGCAGGAAAAGAATGCATCGATGATTTCGGGGTCAAAATGCTTTCCGGATGATTGGCGCATCTCATCAAGAGTCCGGTCTTCATCCCATGGTTCCTTGTAAGATCTCCGAGAGCGCAGGGCATCGTAGACGTCGGCAACTGCCACAATCCTACCAAGAAGGGGAATCTCATTTTCCCTCTTAGGCAGGGGCTGACCATCAGCTCCCTCAAAGCCCGGCAAGACCTTTTCAGATATCGTATCAATATGTCCTGGATAGCCGGTTCCGTCCCATTTCTCGTGATGATTGAGCGCCACTTCGGCTGCCACTTCCTCGAAGTCCGATTGCATACCTTTGAATAGTCGAGCCCCCAGATAGGTATGGCTTTTCATAATCTCAAACTCGTCCATGGTCAGGCGAGCAGGTTTTCTAAGGATCAGATCGCTGATGGCTACCTTGCCCACATCATGAAGCATGGCTGCCATTCTCAATAGATCCTTTTGTCTTTCCATATCTTCAGGTGGAAGCCCTTTTTCTCTTGCCCATTGCTCAAAGATTTCCACTGAATATGCCCCTACACGGTTTACATGGGCCCCTGTTTCTTTAGGGTCCCTGAGCTCCGCCATACTGATCATTCTGAGAATGATATTCCTTGTCATTTGAGCTCGTTCCAGGGCAAGGGCAGCACTGGTAGAGAAGTGCATGATGAGGGATTCATCGAATGAGGAAAAGGGGATAATGTTTCCATGATCATCTTGGGCGTTGATGATTTGCATCACCCCCAGTACATCTCCACGCTGATTGGTCATGGGAACAGTGAGCATTGAGCGGGACTTGTAGTCGGAAAGTCTGTCAAACTTGGAATCAAAGCTGTAGGGTACCGTGCTGTTTATTTGGCAGACATCAGGAATATTTACTGGCTTACAGTTTTTTGCCACATATCCGGCAATGGACATGTTGTTTATGGGTATGGAAAAGGTGCTATATTTAAGTTTTTTCCCAGGGCCCAATCTCCTCTGTAGGGTATCATTCTGGGTATAGTTAAATTTCAGCTCATCTCCGTCCTTTAGATAAATAGATCCTGCATCGGCGTTAAAGAATTTTCTGGCATTGGTAAGGATCTTTTCTAAAAGGAGATCTACATCTTTTACCTGGTTGATATCCAGACTGATTTGGGTAATGAGATCAATCTTTTCTTTTTCGCTCTGCATGATAAGATTTACACCTTTGGACTAGCTGGTGATTTAAGCTTAGCTTTCAGGGCCAAACTTTCTCAACATATTCGCTTCTCATTGAGTTTTCCTAGCAAGCCGCATCCGCTTCAGATGGTCACGATAATCTTCTTCGTGATGCTCCAGTATGAAACTGAGATAGTTGATATGGTTTTCAATTGCCTCCATATATAGATCCCGATCCAGATCCCAGCGCACCTTAAAATGCTGGCGCATATATTTATCCACGCTGTTAAGGTCAGTGGCAAACCTCCTCCGGGCCATGGCATAGAAGTCTATGGTCTTCTTCAGGAGATCCAGCTCACTATCATATCCGGGAACACCTCCCTCCCTGAACTCATAGAAGAGAAAGAGCAGTTTCTCAAGATAGGTTCGATCTGCCATCTGGCCCAGAAGATCAGCAGTGCCTAGCATCTTACCGAGCAGCTCAATTTCTCTGGATTCAAATCGGATCTTGTTGATCTTTGTATCAAGGGCGGTGCAGATGAGGATATCAGGGTAGTGTTTGAAATCCTCTTTTGAAAGTCCACTGTCAGCTATATATTTGTCCATAAATACAATGCTGCGCTTGGTATCTGTACGGGTATATTTGGCGCCTGTTCCAACACTGTCATCAAGGGTTTGGATATATCCTGTATCATGCATAAATGCGCAGACTAACCCCAGGTTTACATGTTCTCTGGTAAGATTCTCTTCGCATATAAATGCACCGTGCATGAGTCTTGCCATGGCCAGAAATGTATCTGTGCTATGCTTCAGGTCGTGGTATTGGGTAGTGCATTTGCGGTATCCTGGATACTCGCCGTGGAAAAGGTACACGATATCCTTGAATACGCGATCTACAGTGTCAAAGTCAAAATCCTGGAACATCATAAAAACGATTGCCCTGACCTCATCCAGAACGCTCTGAGGGTCTTCCATATTTATGATACGTGAAAGTTGCATCTCTTTCATTCTTGTTACTACAATCAGCTATAGAGTTCCTGAGCAAACAAGGCTAATGCGATGGGAAGGTCAACCTGCCTCTGGATGGAATCTGTTAGCTGATCTTTGGTGAGAGTCATGGCTCAGGTACTCCTTCAGGGGCCTATTGGCCTCTTCAGCACATTCCCTGCACAGAGGGCCATTACAGCTGGTGTAGAACACTTCTGCTACCCTGTCAGGATGATGTTTGCACTGCATCTGTATTCCTTTTCTGCGAGGCGGGTATCTCTAATAAGATTATCTCAAATACCGTTAAAAAGCAAGAGCATTGTTGATCCTGTCTTTGATGCCTGGTAATCGAAATCTCTTGCATTCTGCTTAGGGAGAATCTGAATCATGGATTCTTTCTTGCGGGAAAGGATCTAAGGCAGACAGTTTGTCTCTTATGCAACCGCTCTCATCCATTCATCAAGGGATGTGACCCCTTCCATGACCTTGTTGAAGCCCTGCTCCTGGAGGGTGACAAGCCCCAAATCCTCTGCCTTCTCTCTTATTGCGACGGAGGATTCCCCCTGTAGAATTAACTCCTGAATTTCATCCCACAATGGCATTACTTCATAGATAGCAACTCTTCCCTTGTAGCCTGTATCGTTACACTCCTCACACCCTTTTCCCTTTCTATGATTTCCATGGTCTGTGACATTGGGATCAGTATGTCCTCGTCGCACGCGGACAAGATGGAGGTCATATTATCCTTGAATTGGCTCCATTTGTCTCCCTGTCTGCCGAGTTACTCAGTGGCAATTCGATTCATCGTCTCAACCGCCACCTTTGCCCGGGCCGGTTGATTGCAGGTATCCACTGCTATATCGCGAGCTTCAGTTACCTGCATTATAAGATCGGAAACTCTCTGGGGATCATTTTCAAGGATATGCAGAAGGTTATGCCCATAATC
>JAPVWE010000065.1 GCA_028572035.1 Desulfobacteraceae bacterium
TTCGGCGATAGCTCTCAGGGGCAAAATGTATTTGACCTGGATTCCATGCAGTTGATTCAGGCCGTCAGGCTCATGAGAGACGAAGGCAAGTTCCTGGGAGGAGACGATATAGAGCGCCCTCCCCAGATGTTTGTGGGTGCAGCAGCAAACCCCTTTGCCGATCCCTTTGAGATCCGAGTTCCCCGTCTTGCAAAGAAGATAGCGGCCGGGGTTGAATTCATTCAGACCCAGTGTATCTACAACCTGGACAAATTCGAACTCTGGATGAAGCAGGCCCGGGATCGGGGGCTCCATGAGAAGGTATACATCCTGGCCGGGGTAACCCCTTTCAAATCAGCAGGCATGGCAAAATATATGAAAAACCGCGTTCCCGGAATGGATGTGCCTGATGAAGTGGTGAACCGAATGAGCGGGGTTCCCAAGGAAAAGCAGCCCGAGGAGGGAATCAATATCTGTGTGGAGACCATTCAACGGCTCAAAGAGGTGGAGGGAGTAAAGGGATTTCACGTTATGGCCATAGAGTGGGAAGAGAAGGTACCTGAGATTGTTGAGCGAAGCGGACTTTACCCGAGGCCGAAAATTGAATAGCATTCAATACCAGCAGTATTACGAGTTTAATAGCCTTTCGAAGGCCGAACCTATTTCCCGTAACCTATAAGGGAGTCCTCTCGCCCGCTGTGGCGCCTATATTGCCATATGATGATATGTCGATTTCTCCCGCCGAAGAAAGGGAGATTTTTCCACCAGTTTGGCAATTTCTGGTTCATCTTCCAGCCAGTGCCTGCAATAAGGATGGGCTCACCCATTGAAGGCCAGATCTACGTCTGACTCTTAGTGTGGATAAGCCTTCAACCTTCGAAGCGATTTCTGATTCATGACCCTGGACCGGCCCACAATGCTGGGGAGGGGGGAAACAGATGAGATATTACATTTATTTTGACCGTTACGGACATCTAGGGCAGGCAATTGGCGAAAAGGAGTTGGCTGAAAAGTACAATAATGATCCTGATGAATTTTTGAGGGCAATGCATAATCTAGCGCCAACCACCACGCTCGGACACGCAACCGGTCATATTAGCACACTTGTATTTACTGATGAAAACGAGCTAAATGATTACCTTGAATCGCTCAGTGACGAGATAACAGGGTTTTATGAGTGTCGGTCAGAAAGTCGACCGTATAATTTTTGATGAAACGTAACTATTCAGCCACTAAGACACCAAGGCACTAAGATTACAGAATTATTCTTTTAATACCCTTTTTGATGAGGGGCACATTAAGTTACCACCCCCACCCTGCCTGCCCGCCTCGCCTTGCTCACATGGCGGGCGTGGCCCTTCCCCTTCAAGGGCTTCATCAATCCCCAGATAGTCCGCTATTTCCTTGCCCCTATAACCACACATTCTTTGCCAAAGATCCTTCGCCCTATATGTAATGATTGGGATTGTGCCTGACCTGTTTAATTCATCTTGAAATATGTATGGTTGCAATGGTTGAGAGATGTGCTTTCATTATTGACACACAACCATAATTACCTTATACTCCTTCCCAGAAAAAACAATCAACATCAACAAGCCCAAAATGGGCAATTTAGGTCTTGGGACGATTTAGGCCTAACTTCTTTCTTTGTGGACTAATATGGGAGTCATAAGAATCAGTAAATCAAAATTGATACTTCTTTTCCTACTATTTATCCCGCTATCTGTTTCAGTTGGACCTGCCCATGCTGACAGGCGATATGTGTCGGACATGCTTATTGTTACCCTCCGCGAAGGCCAGGGCACGGAGTACAAGGTAATAAGAACCCTAAAAACGAATACTCCTATCGAGGTGCTTGAAGAAAGCGAGCGTTACCTCAGAGTGCGGACGGAGGAAGGTGAAGATGGATGGGTGGCTAAGCAGTATATAACTTCCAAGCCACCCAAAGCCTTGATCATAACAGGATTGAAGCAGGAGACGAACCGGTTAAGGGCAAGGGTTGAGGAGCTCGAAAAAAGGCAAGCCCTGCTATTGGATCAACTCAAGGACGCTGAGGGAAGTCATGCCGGAAAAGTGAAGGAGCTCGAAAAAAATGCCAATAATTACAGGGAAGAAGTCTCCCGCATGACTGTGGAATTGAGGCAGATTACTGAGAAGTACAATATTCTCCTCGATCAATCAAAAAAGGTGGTTGACTTAGTCGGCGAACGTGACAGGCTTCAGGCGGAAAACGCCAAGCTGGATATGGAAATGGACCACCTAAAGCAGGAGAATGAGCGCCTCAGGAGCACAAGAATGCTCCGATGGTTCCTCGCTGGGGCCGGCGTATTCTTTATAGGATTGATCGCCGGAAAAGTCTTGAGAAAGAAGAAACATTATTAGATGTATAGCCGCGCTGAAAGGGCAGTCTTCCTAACTGGCTTATACGATTCCCCTATTCACTAATTTCATTGAATGCCGCGTGAAATCTGCACGGGCCAGACCAAATAATCTAGCCTTATTCTTCATGGGAAATAGTTCAATCGCAAATAGCCATCTTTTGCGTTTCTTCATATGCAGGGTTTCATCTTGTATCAAACAATTAACCAAAAGAAAAAGCAGGCCAAAATCAAGTTGACCAAGCAGAAGTATAGGGGCCGGTTATTTTCAGCATAATGAAAAGGATATCAGAACATCTGGGCAGGGTCTCAAATTTCAGACAAATAGCAGGTATTCAAATTCAAATAATCAATTAGTGATGTCTGACCCCATTCAGAGATGTTCAAGAATATGGCGTATTACCTGAGGATCGGTAATGAAACTGATGATCTTCACCCCGTTAGATAGTAGATACATAACATGAGTTTACAATAAAAACTCCCATGCTTTCAAAAAGTCAGTCTATCTATAACAGCACAATATCTAACGGGGTTCATCTGCCCCCCACAGCGAAGACATAGAAGATGGAAGGAGCACTCCATCCTTATGAAATGGTTAAATCGGTTGAAGGGAAAATGTTTGATCAAATCGATTTGATAAATTCTCTTACCAATATTTCATGGATTCTTTTGCAATTTGTGTCAACTCTTTTTCCCCGACCCGCCGGGGACAGCCAACCAGGAGCCGTTGCTGTTTCAAAGTCCCGTCAACTATTTGAGGGATATCTGCTTCTGTAGACCCCAGTTCACTTAAACCGTTGGGGAATTCAATATCCTTCATCAATTGAATTATTTCATCGGAGAGGGCCATTGCTGCCTCCGTGACCGACATGCCCCCGGGATTCAGCCCCAGAAGTTCCGCAGCATGGGCGTGCTTTTCTGGCCAGACAGGTGCAGTGAACTTAAAAGCAGCCGGAGCAGTTATTGTCACTGCCTGACCATGTGGTACCATGTCTTCCTCCACATTATATCCCGCAGGCCTGTAGTCTCGAACCATTCCGCCAATCGGATAGGCCATGGAATGGGGAATATGCACGCCTGAATTCCCGAATCCAATCCCTGCCAAGGTAGAACCAAGCATCATATGCCATCTTGCTTCCAAATCATAGGGGTCTGCGACAGCCCGTCGTAAATATTTGCCTACAATTTCAATGGCCTTAATGCAGAAGATGTCACTGATTATGTTGGACCCGATATAGGCAGCTCTTTGGCTGGGATGATCAGGCCTTTTACGTTTATCATAAGGCATGCTGGTGTAAGACTCCAGAGCATGGGTTAAAACGTCCATACCCGTCGAGGCGGTAATTTCAGGGGACGTGCTTACTGTTAATAGAGGGTCAATCAAGGCCATGGTTGGTCTCAAATGAGGATGGGAGATCCCGGTTTTTACCTTCAAATCCAGGATGTCCAAGACTGATGCAGGCGTGGCTTCACTCCCGCTGCCGGATGTTGTAGGCAAAACCAGAGTAGGTTTAAGAGGGCCGGGTACGGGTCTGGCGTTGCCAATCGGTTTATTGACATATTCCAAAATGGGAGCAGGATATGTGATCAAGAGGTTGACAGCCTTGGTCGTGTCAATGGTGCTTCCCCCACCTATGGCCACATACAGATCAAATTCATTTCCTCTTAAGTCATTCGCCGCTTTATCAAACGATTTGTCTGTGGGTTCCACGTGGATATCGTCATATATATCTATGCCAATCCCTTCTTTCTCAATAATCTTCTTTAGTCTGCCTGGATGACCGGTCGCTCTTAGATTCTTATCTGTGAAGATGAGTACCTTTTTTGCTCCTAATCGCTTTGCCTCATAGCCAACCTCATCTGCTGCTCCGAAACCAAGCTTGAGCGGCACAGTCGTATAGGCAATAATGGTCTCAGTTGGATATGCTGGAATTTGCATTTGTTACACTCCTTTCTTGTAGATTGAGAAGGAAAGGTGTTCTTCAAAACCTCATCCGGTATGGAGCTTTTCAAATGATAAGAACACGCTTTTTGAGGGACGGAGTATAGCGAAATTAGGCTTGATTGTCAATTATGATCACTGGCATGATGTTTTGGTCAAATCTCTATAAATCTTAGAAAAATGAGAGAGGTTGGTTTATGGAGTGATTTACCTTGGTTCTGTGATGTTTTCCAGGCAGGAAAAAGTATAGACTTGTATCACAATACTAAAGTTTTTTGGGCTTTTCTTTTTGCACAATTATAGCAGAATACTTGAATAATTCAGCTCATTGTTAAAGCTTCAACTCCCTATGATTTTTTCAATTCTATTCGAAAGGGAATTCCTTGTTTGTATCTCTCGCTATAGCCTGCATCAATTCATTTTGATCCAAAAAGATTTCGGAGACAGCATCAGGTTGCCTGTGACACAGAGAGATGGATTCCGTCGGACAGGTAGATACGCAGAGCCCACAGCCAATGCATCTGTCTGTGTCTACAACAGCAAGGTCATTTCCTACCCGGATGGCATCTACCTGACACCGCTCAACACAGGTCTCACAGGCGGTACAGGTCTCATCATCCACCGTGGCATAGTAATTTGATTTTGCTATGACCCCAAGGTTATTATACTTTGTCATATGTGCTAAGGCCTTACAACAGCAGCCACAGCAATTGCACATGAATATTTTGTTGTCTTTGTGGTTCGAGGAAAAGTGGACCAAACCATCCTCCTCGGCTTTTAGAAGTATCTCCCGTGCCTCTTCCTTTGAGATCTCCCGGCCGAGTTCATTCTCGATGTAGTAATCCGCTGCAGGCCCAAAAGTCAAACAAGCCTCCAAGAGCTTATCACACCCTTCGCCCATGATCCTGGCCTCCTTTCGACAGATGCATTCGGCCACGGCAAAGCTGGTATTTGCCTCGATAATTTCAGAGGCCTTTTCATAGGGTTGGACTTCGCTGCTTCCCTGTATTTCCTTTTCAATAGGAATAACCCGAAATCCGGCTACCTTTGAGTTCTGCTTTGAGGGGACAATTCCCTCTTCATAATACTTTTCATATAGTTTGATGTTTTCTTGGGTTAAGTTTTTCAATTGAAATTCCCATATTCCGATCATCCAGGGTACCAGGAAATAGTAGATTTCCTCCTCAGATGCCTTGAAACGCAGGATCAAGCCCTTTCTTGACATCTTGTAGAGGACATCCCCCAGCTCTGCTTCATCCCTGCTCATCCTCTCTGCTATAATTGAAACCTGTTCTGGAGAGGGTCGCAGGAACAACATGATTTCGGCCTCTTCGGGGGTAAAAAGATGTTGTACTATCTCTAGTTCCACACTGCTTTTGGTTTTAGGGAATCCTTGGGGAAACATATCGAGTCTTTCACGAAGTTTCTCATAAACGTTAGACATAGCATCCTCCTTTTTTGATAGATTAAACCCAATGTTGGAATCCGGCTATGATCTCTTCTGATTCTTTTGATATGGTTGTTGAGTTGATTGAGGACTTGTTTTTCCAGGGAAGGAGTATAGGCAAATTGGGCTTGATTGTCAATGATGATCACTGGCCTGATGTCGTTGCCAAATTTCTATTAATCCAAGAAAATAAGAGTCGTGAGTTTATGGAATGATTTACCTTGGCTCCATTATGTTTTTCAGGTGGGAAAAGTATAGACTTGTTTTGGTAATGATAAGCTTTTGGGCTTTTCATTTTTGCACAATCATAGCAGAAACATGCAATCTGAAAAAATTGCAATTTAAATAACATGCAAAATAATTCTGGTGAAAGTTCGGTGCAAGTATTGAATCTCTTTAGTCTGAGGCGCTGTAGAGCCGAGACCTCATTCTCTTTTCGTCTCTGTTAATATCTCAAATAATAGCTTTTCCAGTTCTTCAATTCCATATGGTTTAACAAGAACATCGCTGAAACCATACATTTTGTAGTTAGCCATAACCGGGTCTGTGGAAAATCCACTGGTGACTATAGCCTTAACATTCGGGTCTATTTTCAGCAACCTCTCTATAGTTTCTTTACCGTCCATACCGCCGGGAACAGTAAGGTCGAGAAGGACAGCGTCAAACGGCTGCCCCGAGTCTTTAGCTTGGGTATATAGTTCAACTGCCTGGCTACCTTCATGTGCAAACTCAGCCTCGTATCCGATATACTGTATAGAGTTGCTAAGAGAGTGCCTTACAACCTCCGAATCATCCATTACCAAGATTCTTTTAATACCTAGAGAAGGGGGTTGTTTAACTTCTTGCTTTCGTTTCGTGATTCTCTCTTCTGCCTGCTTAGCCTTAACGGCTTCCTTTTCTAATTCCTTAACCCTCTTTTCCAGCTCTTCATAGGTTGGCTTTTTGGCCATTGGAATATCCTCCCATTGAGCCTAAAGTAAAAAAGGCCCATAAACTCTTGTATTCTTAACACAAAGTATGAGCCTTTATCAGCCCCATAAGGGTTTTCTCCCTGAATCGGGTTACTCTCAGACTTGTTTTGTTTTCCTCAGAAAAGACTATACATCAATTGGCTATGAGTTTTCATTAACATTCTCCCAATCACGGATATTTTTCAACATGTAGTAGGTTATTTGGAGTACCGTGTTTTTCAGGTT
>JAPVWE010000066.1 GCA_028572035.1 Desulfobacteraceae bacterium
GCTACGAAGCAATCCCCTCACCAAAAGATTGCTTCGCTATCGCTCGCAATGACAGGAACGGTAACGCTTTTCAAAAAGCTTTGCGAAATTCAGGATTATTGAATGTTTATCATGTGGCCTAAAGAACAATTAGGCCTCAACTTTTGAACGTTACTAATATCTTGGGTAATATTTCATATCTACCAGGGCAAGGCTTTTTCCTGACAGGGTAAACTACCCAATAACCCGTATGTCTGAACCCAGCATTTTTACAGACACCCCAACTCTCTTCCCCAGAGGCAACAAACACAACAAACACTAAGGAGGCAGAATGCTTGATCTGAAATTTGTCCGGTCTAACCTGGATCTGGTAACTGATATGCTCAAAGATAGGGGTTATGATCTTGATCTTTCCAAATTTCAATCTCTGGATGAGAAGAGGCGATCTATCCTGGCCAGTCTTGAAGAGCTCAGGTATCGGCGCAATAAGGTCTCTGACCAGATAGCGGCTATGAAAAAGGCAGGAGAAGATACATCATCCCTTATATCTGAGATGAAGACTGTCTCTAAAGAGATAAAGGAGATTGAGGCTGAACTACCTGAGATAATGGATCAACTTAATCAGCTTCTGATGCTTGTCCCCAATATCCCACATGAATCGGTGGTTGTGGGCAAGAATGCCGATGATAATCCGGTCGTGAGGACATGGGGAAAGATTAGGGACTTTGATTGCGACCCTCTTCCCCATTGGGAGATTGGAGAGAGGTTAAATATCCTTGATTTTTCCCGGGCAGCCAAGATAGCTGGGAGCAGATTTTCTCTTCAATGCGGTTTAGGTGCAGCATTAGAAAGGGCGCTGATCAATTTCATGCTTGATATTCATACCAAGCATCATGGTTACATCGAGACCCTTCCTCCATTCCTTGTTAACTCCGTTAGTATGACCGGAACAGGTCAATTACCCAAATTCAGAGAGGATCTGTTCAAGGTGGATGGCTGGGATCTATTTCTCATTCCTACGGCAGAGGTGCCGGTTACCAATATACACAGGGATGAAATCCTGTCCTTTGATGAACTTCCAATCAGGTATGTCTCCTATACCCCATGTTTCCGTTCAGAGGCAGGCTCTTACGGTAAAGACACAAGGGGACTGATTAGGCAACACCAATTTAACAAGGTGGAACTGGTTGAATTTTGCTGTCCCGAGGATTCAGACCAGGAACTGGAGTCCTTAACTGCCGATGCAGAGGAGATTTTGCAACGCCTGGAGCTTCCCTACAGAGTAGTTTCACTGTGTACCGGTGATCTCGGCTTTTCTGCTGCAAAAACCTATGATATTGAGGTCTGGCTCCCCGCGCAGCATCTATTTAGAGAGATATCCTCTTGCAGTAACTTTACAGACTTCCAGGCCAGAAGGACAAATATTCGCTTTAGAAGAAAAAAGGGGGGCGGTACAGAACTCGCGCATACCCTTAACGGCTCAGGTCTGGCAGTTGGAAGAACTCTTGTGGCAATCCTGGAGAATTATCAGGAGCCTGACGGAAGTGTGATTATTCCAGAGGCCCTAAGACCTTACTTGGATGGGCTATCCATTATCAAGAGGAAAGAGGGATAATCGAGAGCAAACAAAATGGGAAGGATTCTCGGACTCTTACCACTGCCACCTTCCAACTATTCACCAAGCCCTTTTTTTGGGGCTGGGCCAATCTCCTCACTGCGATCTGTGCTGGCCACTTAAAGCCAAGGTGGAATCCTTTTCATGAGATATCGCCCACCTCGCCTGAGTTCGCAATGGTGGGCAGGCCTTTCGAAAACCGACATGATCTCCTTAGAGGCAGAAAAATCGCCCGATATTGTTCATGCAAACACTTCTGAACGATACCAATAAATTCTGGCCAAAAAAGCCCTGGAAGCTTTCTTGTAGCCCCAGGGCTTTTAATTGACTCATAAAATTAAAGTGCAGGCAAAATCAAAAAGGCCACTGATGTAATGACAAAAAAGACAGCAAACACCAAGAGGAGCCAGCCCATGATCTCCCTGAACTCAAGTTTGACAACAGCAAGCATAGCAATCGCCCAGAAGGGTTGAATCATATCTGTCATCATATCTCCCCAGCCATAGGCTATAACCACTTTATTAGCAGCTACTCCTAACTCTTTGGCAGCTGGCAGCAGATAAGGTGCAGTGACTGCCCACTCCGAACCACCTGAAGGAATCAAGTAGTTTAAAAGGCCAGCGTACCAGTATACGACCAGCAAAAATGTACTGCCACTACACACAGCTACAAAGGCACTGGTAAAAACGGTTGCCAGGGCAGTATATTTAAACAGACCAAAGATACCGGCGTAAAAAGGGAACTGGATTACAATTCCCCAGACCGCTTTCCCTGCCTGTTCCGTTGCCTTAAGAAAGCTCCAGGGTCTCCAGTGAAAGAGGACACCAAGCATAAGAAAAAATAGATTGATATTATTTAAATTTATAGCTTTGGCGAATCCAATCTGACCCACCGTTTTGCCGAGCCACCAAAAACCGGCTACAGCCATAAGAATATTCCATCCCGGCCACCAGTTTAACCACGCTGAGGGGCTGAGCTTGCCAATCGGCCTCTCTGGAGACTCATATAGCTTTAATTGATTCATCAATTCAGGCTTGACTTTATAGGTCTTTTCCTCTGAGGGATGCATCACGGACATCAGGGTGGTAACAGCAATGATTATGATTAATAGCAAAATGATATTAAATGGGGTGAAGATGGTCTGAGATGTTGAGATTGTCTCTGTCAGGTAGCCGCTCTTTATCAGAAAGTTTCCAGGTGTGTTTACCAGCAGGGGTGCTGATGCAGATAAACCAGAATGCCAGGTACAGCCAAGTCCAAGGTAGGCCGCCGCAACAAGCAGTCTGTAATCTACCTTTGGATTATTTTTGACCATAAATAAGGCCAACATGGCACTTCCAATAAGGCTCAGGCCCCAGTTAAACCAAGCTATAATCATGGAAAATAGGGCCATAACCATAATGGCCTGCCATGGCTTTTCTGTGTTAGGGAGACTAGAGAGGCCATTTAACAACCTTTTTACAGGCGGGGAACAGGCTAAGATGTAACCGGTCATCATAATCAGGCACATCTGCATGCCAAATTTGAGCAAGATCCAAAATCCCTTGCCCCAAGCATGAACGGCCTTTGATGGACCCACATCTCCCCATATAAAGGCCATGATAAAGGTTATAACTGTAAGGATCCACACAATAACTATGGCATCGGGAATCCACTTTTCAGTCCAATTGGTTAACCCTCCGCCCCAGTCCCTTAAAAACTCAAGGCTTGACCTTTCATTTTTTTCGGCCATGGTAATATCCTCCCTTCTTAATTTTTATTGCCTGATTAGGCGTATCCCACAATTTCTATTAGGCTCGGTTTTCACCTCCTTTTTCAAGATTTTTTGCAGTATAATATAATAACAATACAAGTCAAGTATAATCTACTTTTCTTAAGTTTTTATAAAGACATAGAAGATAATTAAAATTATTATATCTGAGGCATTATAATGTATCAATTTTTGTATCCTGTTTCAACTTTTCCTTACGATCTCCAGGATAACGTCAAGGTCAATAGAGGGTATAGATGTCTTTTTTCAGGCAGTTCACCCTGTTGAATATAGTAGGCCAATTCCAGAAGCGATGGCAGAAAAACTATTCAACAGGGCGGGCCGGGAAGCCTGCTGTGCATATTCTTCACCGCTGACGTCCGCGTTCCGAGAGGCCACGGGCTATTATGGTAACGCAAATATCTCCTTGCCCTGGTGATATTAGTGATAACTCAGATAAGGCCAAGGAGGATATGAGCAAGCCCTACACGGAGGGAGCTAATCAAGTAATATCTTGTGGAATGTACCTTTCAGGCTGCGGGGTAATTAGGAAATTATAGCGGGGAGGATTTTCAAAACTTGGCTATAGGTATCAATGATTCCTCAATACATGAATTGACTCAGTAGTTGTCTCTTGGGTTGATATAGGTTGACAAGAGAGATCTCGGTTGTACGGAGATTTGCTATTAGCCAGAAAAAGGCATCCTTCTTGCGCTATCACCAAAGATTTCGAAATAAAAGGCCACCTGATTCCATCGCCCTCTCTTCCCCTCCAGCCGGAGGCGAGGGCTGCCACTATCTCTGAGGGCTTAAGTCAAGAAGATTACCAGACTAAGGGCTGACCTTTCTTCCTGCTGGTATCTTTTTTCTCAGAATGACCTTTGTTGCTTCAATTATGGTGAAGACAATGAGGCCAAAGCCGATTATTATGGATAAGTCGGAGAAAGAAGGTATTATGATACCGAATGCCTTGCGCACAGTTGGAATCTGGATTAACACGGCAATCAATGCGAGCTCCCATGCAAGGGCTATCAGAAGCCATTTATGAGGAGGTGCTTTGAAAATACTGTCTATAAGTGAACGGCAGTTGATGGCGATAACAAGTTCTATGATTATGAAGAGGAAGAATATTTCGGTCCTTGCATGCGCAATATCAGCGAGATCATGAAAGAAAACAAAGTAGAAGAACGGGCATTCAATTAACACTGCCCGCAATATAAAAGACTTTACATCCCACCCAAAGACACTCTCTTTCGGATCCCTCGGAGGCCTCTCCATGATATCACGGTCAGGGGGTGCAACCCCAAGGGCAAGTGCAGGAAGTCCATCAGTCGCCAGATTGATATATAATATAGCAGCTGGCAAAAGGGGTAAGAATTCTGGACCCTTCATAAGAACTATTCCTCCAATGACTACCACCTCTGTTATGTTGCACTGAAGGAGATAGGTAAGATATTTCTTTATATTATCATATATCCACCTGCCCCGCTCAATAGCCATCACGATGCTTGCAAAGTTATCATCGCTCAGGACCATATCCGATGCCTCTTTGGCCACATCTGTACCTGTTATCCCCATGGCTACACCAATATCAGCATGCTTCAAGGCCGGGGAATCGTTCACCCCATCCCCTGTCATAGCCACCACCTCACCCCTGGCCTTCCAGGCCCTGACTATCTTTAGCTTATCCATGGGAGATACCCTGGCATATACGGTGACCTTGTGCACAATATTCTCAAAGTCCTCATCGGTCATTTTTTCTAATTCTCCACCTGTCAAGGCAAGATCGCCATCCCTATAAATGGCAAGCTCCTTGGCTATGGCCATGGCCGTGAGTTTATGGTCTCCTGTGATCATGATGGGCTTAATATGGATTCCTTTACAGGTTTTAACGGCCTCAATGGCCTCCTCCCTTGGCGGGTCTATCATCCCAGTGACGCCGAGGAAGACCATATCCGCCTCGATGTGCTCTGCCTCCAGCGCACTGCCTATCTCGAGTTCTCTGTATGCCACTGCAAGAACCCGCAAGGCATCCTGGGCCATCTCCTCATTTGTTTCCAAGAGCTGGGCTCTTTTTTCAGGGGTTAATTCGGTTATCTCATCGCCTTCGAACATATGGGAGCATTTATCTAAGACCACCTCAGGAGCCCCTTTCATAAAGGCCATCCATCTGGAATCATCCATTTTATGGACTGTGGTCATTCGCTTTCGCTCCGAGCTAAAAGGAGCTTCTTCTATCCTCGGATAGGCCGATCTCATTTCATGTATCTGAAGACCTGCCTTAGCAGCTGCTACCACAAGAGCCCCTTCAGTGGGATCCCCCTTAATAGCCCATTTTTCTTCCCCCTGGTAGAGATCTGCATCGTTACATAAGAGGCCTCCCTGAAGTAATAACCGGAGGGATTTACTGTCCATTACATTCACTTCCTCAGGCCCTCTGAACTCTCCCTCTGGTGTATAGCCCACACCTGCGACCTCAATCATCTTCTTGCCTGAAAAGATCTTTCGGACGGTCATTTCGCCTTTGGTCAAAGTTCCTGTCTTATCAGCGCATATCACAGTTGTGCACCCCAGGGTCTCCACTGCCGGCATCTTCCTGACAAGGACATTTCTCTTAGCCATGGCATGCATACCAAGGGCAAGGGCCCCTGTGACGATAGCTGCTAAGGCCTCCGGGACTGCTGCCACAGCAAGGGCCACAGCAAACATAACCATTGTGACGATGAATTTCAGGTCAACCGAACCAACAATCAATTCCCTGATGAGGCTGACCCCTGCAACCAGCCCACATATGCCAAGGCAAATGATCCCTAACCATTTGCCGATTTCATCTGTTCGTTTCTCAAGGGGCGTCTTTCCTGCTTCAATGGTGGCTACCTCCTCGGCAATCTTGCCGAACTCCGTCTTCATGCCTGTGCTGGTAACCGCGGCCTTGCCCCTTCCATAGGTTACAGTCGTACCAGTGAAGGCCATATTCTTTCTGTCTGGTACAGGCGTGCCTTCCGGCAGCACCTTCATATCCTTGCCGACAGGGGCCGATTCTCCTGTAAGGGGGGCCTCATCACATCGTAAGGAATGGATTTCTATCAATCTGACATCGGCAGGGATTCTGTCCCCTGCCTCCAGGAGCAGGATATCCCCTGGGACAAGTTCTTTTGAGGGGACTTCCTCCTCTTTTTCCCCCCTTATGGCTGTAATGGTGGGGGAAAGCATCTTCTTTAGCGCCTCCATGGCCCGTTCTGCCCGATACTCCTGGATAAATCCCAGGACCGCACAGAAGATGACAATCACCATGATAATAGCAGCATCAACTATCTCTCCGACCAGCGCCGAGAGAACGATGGCCAGAATGAGAATGATGATGAGAATGTTTTTGAACTGGTTAAATAGTATGGTGAGGGGCGAGATCCTTTCCTCCTGTTTCAGTTCGTTGTATCCGTACTCTTCAATGCGCTTCTTGATCTCCTCATCATCTAAACCTCTATGAGGATCGGTCTCCAGTTCTTTCAAGACAGCATCAGCATCGATCGAATGCCAGAACATCTCCTTCATAAAAATGCCTCCAGAGTGGAATTCTTATAGATTGGGAATC
>JAPVWE010000067.1 GCA_028572035.1 Desulfobacteraceae bacterium
CTATGAGGTATTACACATGGCCAGAGTTACAAATGTACCGCAATCCAGAAGGAGAAGAAAAAAGATCCTTAAGGAGGCCAAAGGATACAGGGGTGGTAGAAGTAGGCTCTTAAAGACTGCTAGTGTCGCTGTCATGAGATCCAGACAGTATGCCTACCGGGACAGGAGAAAGAGAAAAGGTGACTTCAGGAGACTCTGGATAGTCAGGATTAACGCAGCTGCTCGAGAAAATGGGCTCTCTTACAGCAGATTGATCATGGGGCTTAAAAAGGCAGGCATTGCATTAGACAGAAAGATCCTGGCTGAAATGGCTGTGAAAGATCCTCAAGGGTTTTCAGAGATAGCCAGGATGATAGGGTGATAAACCTAAGAGGGGAGTCTAGATTGAAGGATGAGCTCCTTGGATTAAGAACAAAGGCCTTACAAGAGCTGGAGTCAGTTGCTGAAAGGTCTGATATGGAAGCATTAAGGCAGCTGTATCTTGGCAGGAAAGGTCATCTTACCCTTCTTCTAAAGAGACTGGCAGAATTGCCAAAAGAAGAGAGGCCTGCTATAGGCAGACTTGCAAACGAGGTAAAAGAGGAACTCACTAAAGCATTCCAGTCAGTATCTGATTCTCTGGCCACGAAAGAGATGGAAGAGGTATCAACGCTGGATGTAACCCTGCCTGGAAGACGAACCCCACGAGGCCATCTACATCCTATCACGCAGATAACAGAAGAGATATGTACCATCTTTTCGACGTTAGGTTTTAGGGTTGTAGAAGGACCTGAGGTGGAACTTGATTATTACAACTTCGAGGCCTTAAACATGCCAAAGGATCATCCTGCCAGGGATATACAGGATACCTTCTACATCTCGGATAACGTGGTATTGAGAACCCATACCTCCCCAATGCAGATCAGGATAATGGAAAACCAATCGCCACCGGTCAGCATAGTGGCTCCAGGAAAGGTTTACCGCCCGGATTCAGATATCAGTCATACCCCAATGTTCCACCAGGTAGAAGGGTTATTGGTGGATAAAGGGGTTTCCTTTGGCGATCTTAAGGGGACACTTGCTACCTTTGTCCACCAGATGTTTGGTTCTGACACAGACCTTAGGTTCAGGCCCAGCTTTTTCCCCTTTACCGAGCCGAGTGCAGAGGTAGACATTAGGTGTGTTGTGTGTCGGGGTAAAGGTTGCCGGGTGTGTTCCCATTCTGGTTGGCTTGAGATACTTGGCTCTGGCATGGTAGATCCGGAGGTTTTCAAGATCGTTGGTTATGACCCGGAGACTACGTCTGGTTTCGCATTTGGTATAGGGGTTGAAAGGATAGCCATGCTTAAATCTGGCCTGGATGACATCAGGCTCTTTTTTGAAAATGACATCAGGTTCTTAAGACAGTTTTGAGGAATAGTTATTCGTTATTAGTTATTAGATATTCGTTTAAATCAGACATTTTAGATCACTTTAGGCACTTATAACTTTAGGCATTTTAATAATGAGGGTTAGCCTTAATTGGCTGAAAGAATTTGTAGATATTGATCAAGCACCAGGTGAGGTGGCAGAAATTCTCACTATGGCTGGTCTTGAGGTTGAAGGCATTGAACATAGGGCTCAGAACCTCTGTGATATCACGGTAGCCAGGATCCTGGATATCAAGCCACATCCCCGCGCTGATCGGCTATGCATCTGTCAGTTAGATGCTGGAAAAGAAGAGGCGTGTGTAGTCTGTGGCGCTACCAACATAAGCAAGGGCGATATTGTACCCCTGGCCCTGCCAGGGATAAAACTTCCCGATGGCACCCTCATCAAAGAGAGCAGGATACGAGGCGAACTATCTCAGGGAATGCTCCTGGCTGAAGATGAGATGGGCCTTACAGATGATCATACTGGCATTATGATCCTTCCCGATGATCTTACGCCTGGCCAATCCCTTTCAGATGCCATGGATCTGGAAGACCGGATTCTGGATGTTGCCCTGACTCCCAACCGGATTGACTGTGCATCTATACTGGGTATTGCAAGGGAGATAGGGACCTTGACTAAAAGAAAGATTACGATACCAGAGATCCAGACTGAAGAGAGTGATAACCTGATTGAGCATCTGGCTGATGTGACCATCCTCGACAGCCAAGGTTGTCCTCGATATACAGCTGGTTTGGTAGAGCACGTGAGAATCGGCCCTTCTCCGTTTTGGATGAGGTACCGGCTGTATGTCTCTGGAATCAGATCAATAAACAACGTGGTCGATATAACCAACTATGTCCTTATGGAGTTGGGACAACCTTTGCATGCCTTTGATCACCACAGGTTGGCGGACAGACGAATAGTGGTCAAAAGGGCAGAACAGGGTCAGATCTTTACAACGTTGGATGACCAAACCTGGTATCTGGATGATCAGACCTTGATGATATGTGATGGAAAAGAACCGGTGGCCTTAGCAGGGATAATGGGTGGCCTTAATTCGGAGATAACAGAAAACACTACTAGCATACTCATAGAGAGTGCCTACTTTGATCCCATTATGATCAGCCGTTCATCAAAGAGACTTTCCCTCAGCACGGAGGCCTCATATCGCTTTGAGAGGGGTATTGATATCGAAGGAACTGACTTTGCCTTAAAGAGATCGCTTATGCTTATTGCCCAGTTGGCTGGTGGGCATATCGCCAGGGGAATCATAGATTGTTACCCAAAGCCGTGGTCTCCCCCAAAGATCACATTACGGGTTGATAGGGCAAATATGATTCTGGGAACCAATATTGATATAAAAGAGATGGCAAATCATCTTTCCTCCCTTAGCATGGCTGTAAAGGTAGTTGATCAAAACAGAATCGAGGTTCGCCCACCTTCTTTCAGGGTGGATATGACCAGAGAAGCTGATCTGGTTGAGGAGGTCGCACGCCTGGTTGGCTACAATAACATACCGGTTACCCTTCCAGCCATCAGGCCAACAGAAGAGAATATACCTGAATTTGTTCTCAGAGATCGGATTAAGACTATGTTGGTGGGTATTGGTTTTACAGAGATAATCACCTATTCCTTTATCTCCCCACAATCTGCTGATGTCCTGGGAGCAGGAGAGAAAAGTGATCTGCGATCTTTTGTAAAACTTCTAAATCCCCTGTCTGAGGATCAATCTGTTATGAGGACATCCCTCATTCCAGGACTGCTTTCTACAGTCAGATTAAACTCATTGAGGGGCCAGGATGATATGCGGGTATTTGAATGGGGAAAGGTATATATTAAAGGGGATGGTGAATTGCCTCAAGAAAAGCAAGTTCTTGCTGCCCTCATCACCGGGATGGTTTCCACACAAGAGTGGTATCAGGAACCCAGTGAGGCCGATTTCTTTGATATTAAAGGTGCGGCAGAAAATATCCTGGAGGAGCTCGGCATTGAGAAGGTTGAGTACAAGAGAAATAGCCCCAAAGAAGGGTTTGACCCACATGAATATGCCCGGATTTTTTACTCTGGTTCTGAGATAGGTGCTATTGGTAAGGTTTCAAAAGATGTTTTGAAAGGCTATGGAGTTGAAAAAAAGGCCTTTATCCTGGAACTATGTATCGATACCCTCTTACCCTTAGTTGTCTGGGTAAAAAAATTCACCCCCCTGACCAAGTTTCCCTCAGTCAGAAGAGATATCTCTATCATAGTCAATCGCTCAATACAGAGTGCCATGCTCGTAGATATTGTAAAGGAGAAGGGAACAGATCTGGTTGAATCTGTGGATATATTTGATCTTTACCAGGGAAAACAGATTGCCCCTCAAGAAAAGGCACTGGCTGTAAGGATTAGTTACAGGTCTAATAAGAGGACATTGAGAGATGATGAGGTAAATAAGATTCATGAGGGGATACTAGAGGAAATTCGCCGGCAGACAGGTGGAAGGCTGAGAGAGAGCCCGCCACATACGAGTTGAGTTTGTTGAGTTCACTTACGACTTTAGCTCACTTACATAATGGTTGAGTGGTTGCCTGGTGTATTAATACAAACGCATTAATTGAAATGTCATTGCGAGTGAAACGAAGCAATCTCACAGAGAACGAGATTGCCACGCCCTTCGGGCTCGCAATGACAATGTAAACGACTTTAGTGCGTTTGTATTAGTTGAGTGGTTGCCTACTCAAGAACTTAAGGATTAAACGATTTTAGGCACTTATAACTTTAGATCACTTTAGATCACTTTCTGAAATGGATATCCCGGACAATAAACGCTTTTTCAGAATAGGTGAAGTAAGCCGGATAATTGGGGTAAAGCCCTATGTTCTTCGGTACTGGGAGATGGAGTTTCCCAGTATTAGGCCAAAAAGGGCGGATTCAAGACAGAGGATCTATCAACGCGAGGATATTGAGACCATCGGAGAGATAAAAAAGCTCCTATATGAAGAGAAACTAACAATAGAAGGCGTAAGGAAGAGGCTCAGGCGTGCAAAGAAGGTTACCTCCATGCCGCCGATTAATTTTTTGAGGGAAATCAAAGAAGAGCTTAAACAAATCCTGAAAATTCTTCAATAATTCGTAAGCGTTCACCTCTTCCGCCGCGGGCGCTGAATCCGCTTCTGGTAGTGATTCTTGAAGGAATCCCTCAGGTGCCTTAATACTCAGAAGAGTTCTTAGCCGTGCTCGTCTCGCCCTTTTGCAGCTGAAAATATTGAGCGGTATCCATCAGTCTGTCAAGATGCTGGCGGTGGAGGCGCAGGAGTTCTTTATCGGTCTCTGTCCAGCCGCTCACCTTTTGCTCCAGCTCACCTAGGGACTTCAAAGCGTCAAGGCTGGCTACTTGTATGCTTCCCAATTTTCCAGCGAGCATCTCTATCATCTCATTGAGCACTCCTTCTTCCTGGTGCAGATAATCCTTGCTTCTTATTTTCACGCGGAAGCTCAGGTCCCCGCTGCGAATCTGCTCAAAAGTCAACCGAAACCGGTACAAGGGGCCGACGACCCGGTGGAAGAAAATGGTCGAATGTAGCCCGAGGAAGCAGACAAGGGCAATGGCGGCGGGCCAAATTCGTGAGTGAAAAGTGAGTATCCTATCGGCGGCAGCCGCCCGGGCTTCAAAACTCACGCTTTCATTGTTCAGCTTCATAATCTCGGGCACAAAAAGGTAGACGGATAAAAAAGCAACAGTAATAAAGCCGTAGATGAGGATTGTGACCAGAAACCTGTATTGGAGTGACCTGTTCACAATGCGGGAACGCCGATGCTTGTGTCGTAGTTTCATGACAACTCCTTTCTCTCGGTTGCGGATAGACAGACGGAATCTTGTATGTCCTGACTTAACAGAAATACTGTGAACTTGGCTGCACCTGTTTGTAGGCAGTTGAAGTAATGAATTAGGCGGAGTCTATGAGGAGTTTTCATTACTCGGCACATCTGCCTTCCTCCACTCGATTCCTTCCTGATTCTTGAATCGTATTGCACCGCCTTTTAATGGATCATAATAAAAGGGGAATTTGTATTCTTGACCTTCCCTGTTCTCATAATGAATGGTATATAGAATTCCTTTTTCTCTATGGATTTTTTCAATTTTCGAGATGGAGTTAACATCAATGTTATCTAGATCTCTATTTGCAAAGGTGAGCGTATCTTTTGTTAACCGGAGAAAGCAATCCTTGTATTTTGGCGCAGAGGTTTCCCACACCCCCAGTAGTTCATCTGGAACGGTTGCAGGTCCCTTAAACTGACATCCGAAAAATGAGACGAAAATGGCAAGTACCAATAAGATACACTCAGATTTCATCCTTTTCACTCCTAATATTATTGACCTCTGCCGAAAGTTGCTTTTATAAGATCCAATAGCCTTGTTAAGCTTACTTCACGGTGTATCTCCTGACTATAGGAGATTTCAAAACTAAGTCGCTGTCCGTAGCACCCTGAGATCACGTTATGACCTCCAGAAAGGCCTGTACTACCTTCGGATCGAACTGTGTGCTGCTTTCCTGTTTGATAATCTCAAGTGTGCGCTTCAGCTCCATTCCTTTGCGGTAGGGCCGATCTGAGATGAGGGCATCAAAGACGTCCGCCACGGCTAAGATGCGGGCACCTAAACTTATGTCTTCCCTGGCAAGTCCGTCAGGGTAACCCTTACCGTTTAACCACTCGTGATGCTGTAAAACCATAGGTACCACGTGAGCATACGCAGCGATGGGTTCCAGGATGCGCCCTCCCTTGCGTGGGTGCTCCTGTATCATCTGGCGTTCTTCGTCGGATAGCTTTCCTGGTTTATCGAGTATCCTGGCTGGTATCCCAATTTTGCCGATGTCATGGAGCAGCCCCCCTCGATGCAAATCTTCCAGCTCGCTGTCAGAAAGTCCCAAAGCCTTGCCGATCTTTAAAGCATTTTCCGTCACCCTCTCAGAGTGGCCCGCAGTCCAAGGAGATTTTGCATCGACAGCCCGTGCAAGGGCGGTCAAAGTGCCCCAGTTAAGCAGGTCTAACTCTTCGATGAGTTGTGCATTTGACAGGGCCACTGCAACCTGATCAGCCAGCTGACGCGCTTGGTGCAGGTCTTCCTGATCGGGTGCGGATGAATCGAGGGAACCCAGAGCGATGATTCCCGCCAGGTTCTGTTTGATGAAAAGGGGAAGGACCTGCAGTGAGTTAATTCCGTTCCTTGCAAGGGGAGCAAGAAAGGGTGGAAGATCTTTGTCCGCATTTATTGATACTATTTCCCGGTTATCAATGAGTTTCTCCACCTCTTCGGGCGTAATTTCAATGTTGTCATCGAGTTTCGCAACACCCGATTCGTGACCGCCGATATACGTGCGCGCGGGATTCTTACCTTGAGAATCGAGCAGGGTAACACTGATGAAGTCATAGCTGAACAACTCGTGCATACGAGCGATCACCGTGCCAACGATTTTCTCGGTGTCTAAGGCCGAGAGGATGGCCCGGTCGATCTCTGCCATCGTGGTCAAGGCGTTAAACTG
>JAPVWE010000068.1 GCA_028572035.1 Desulfobacteraceae bacterium
TGGTGGAATGTTGGATTAAATGGAATAATGGCTAGTGAAACGGAAAAAAATGAAATCCTAATGTCTCTTGTTCCTGTCCTTCACTTAGGGAACTTGTCCTGAACAAAGTGAAGGAGGACAAGTTCACGCATTTTTCCACCATTCCATTATTCCAGTATTCCAATTGGGGCGAAGCCCCTAAGTTAAAGGATCTCTACATTGAGGAATCATTGGGACATAAGCGCGGAGCTGGGCTCTGGGCCTTTTCCTGAGAGCATCGTGTGCCCGTTAGATGGGGCTGAGATGGTGTTGGTGCCCATGGGTCCGTTTACCATGGGAATAGCCCAAGAAGAACTTCGCCAGATATTCATGTTGGATCAGAGGCAGACTCTCGTATTTGCCACAGAAATACCCGCCCGCACCGTCTCTCTCGAGGCATACTACATTGACAGGTATCCGGTGACCAACTACCAGTATCGCAGATTCGTGGAAGAGACAGGGCATCGAGAGCCCTTGCTCTGGAACCAGCCCTTGTGGAGTCAGCCTATGCAACCCGTTGTTTTTGTAGGCTGGGACGATGCAAGGGCTTACGCCAAGTGGGCGGGAAAATCCCTGCCTACAGAGGCTCAGTGGGAAAAGGCTGGCCGTGGAACTGACAGGCGTTTGTGGGCTTGGGGCCATGAATTCCTCCCTGACAGATGTAATTCGAGAGAATACGGTCTTGGGCGCACATCGGAAATCAGCCTCTTCGACCAAGGGATGAGCCCATATGGGTGCTACGACATATGCGGCAATGTATGGGAGATGTGCGAGGGCCGATGGCAAAAGGAGCTTTTGCCTATGCGGGGGGGATGCTTTTTAGGCTCCGCTACATTTGTTAGGGTCACCTGTCGTTGGACCCCTGAGGACCCCATCAACGGCGCCCACTGGCTCGGGTTTCGGTGCATAAAAGAGATTCCCGCCTGAAAGTAACAATCACTTAGATTCATGGTTTCTTACTGCTTCAATGAAACCTTGCTGCTGAACTCCTCCCTATATGGAACAGAACAGCAGGTAGGTTGAAAGAGGGGCTTGAGTCCGAGACTCAAGGCCATATCTATGGTTTTAGTTGACCAAACAGCCATTCGTGTGGCGCCTGCTCGAATGGCAAGCTCCTCCATTACCTGTCCTTCCCTGGTTCTCGGCCTCTCACAGCCCAGAGAAAGTGGGGTATGGGGCATCATCAATCGTGCCCTGGCAATCAATCGTGCAACCTCTATTGGGGAAAGAGGTGCGATACCTGACATTGGTGTACCTTTTAAGGGACTGAGCACAACAATCACTAAGGCAGAAGGCTGATAACGACTTATAATATGAAGGGCATTATATTCACCATGTAGTCTACCATTCAGTAGCCCGGCAACAACATGAGGCACCACATCCATACCTGATTTGAAGAGATTCTCCAATGATGTTATCACGTTTTGAAGACCATCGAGATGGTAGATCTTTTTTGCAGTTTCATCATCACCCATTACATCAATTAAGGCCTGATCCACCCCTGCTTCTTTGAGGGCTGCCGCTGTGCTGAAATCCAAGATACCGCTGTGCACAGATATAAATAGATTTGTTTCAGACCTTATTCTGGATATAGCCTGATAGAATCTTTTCCAGGGCAATTTTCCTTCAAGGTCTGATCCGCCACTCAAAAGCACCCCTGAATGACCTGAGTGCGCCAAATTGAGACACTTTTTGATAAGAGTATCTGGATCCGTAGCCTCAATCATAGGTTTGAGGAGCAATCCCTTGCAGTGCTCACACAGCAACTGGCACCTATCCCCGGTTAATGATAGAGCAGGATAGAGGCCTCTCATAGATCCGTACCTGATCATGCCAGGAAGGTAGAATGTAAAACTGTCTCCATGGTTTTCCCTGGTAACCTTCCATGCATGATCAAAAAGATCCCTGTCTTTTTCTTGTATCAGATTACCGATATCTTTTATCCCTTGGTTCAGTTTTTCTTGACAGAATGAGGTCTTCTCTAATACTTTCTTAATAGAATAATTTGCGCCAATTGTCTATTATCTGTTATTCTAACTGTTCAGGTAGCCACCAAGGCACAAACAATTGAAAATTGACAATCGAAAATTTACAATTGGAATTGGTGCCTTGGTGTCTTAGTGGCTGAATAGTTATCTGTTATTTGAAAAAAAGGGGGCATATTATGAGGCCATTTCTTTCTTTCGGTAGATTTGGTTTTTCTCTATCTCTTGGCTTGTTTGTGGCATGTGCCACTCTTCCCAGCATGAATGTTACATATAAGACCATGCCAAAATCTAATATATTGGAGGGGAGAGAGATCTATTTCAGGTTTATTGACAAGAGATCTGATAAAGATATTATTGGCCAAGGAGCAAAGAGGATATATAAACATTTTTCTGGGAATATTAACTTCATCGTATCAAAAGGGAAAAAGGACGAATCCCTTGTTGGGGTTTATGAGGCCGAATCCCTTTTCAAAAATGCCCTTGCCATTTATTTAGAAAATATGGGTTTAAGGTTGTTACCCGAGCCAAAACCAGGCATCCCAGAGTTAGCTATCAAACTTCATGATTTTGTTCTGGATCTATCTGGTCGAAGATGGGTTGCCAGGATAGTCTATGAGGCTGAGTTTATTCAAGATGGAAGTGTTTTGATCAGGGAATTCAGGGGCGAAGGTGAAAAGTATAGAGTTTCCAGGCTCACTCAGGCGGATCAAGTTATGAGCGAAACATTCACAGATATTATAAATCAACTTGACGTAAAGAGAATGTTTGATAAAAAATAAGAGAATAGAACGTAAAAGCTAAATTGCCTAAGATATTCACCGTTCACCGTTTCCCGACGGCTTCCGAGTTTATGGATTCCCTCGGCGGAAACGACTGACAACGAGCTATACCAAGGGGTGCTACACTGACTTATGTTGGATTCAAAAAATATAAAGACTATAGGTCGCTATGAGATTTTGAAAAAGGTAGGGCAGGGCAGCAGGGGAGCCGTCTACCTTGGGCGAGACCCTTACATAGAACGTCAAGTAGCCGTTAAGGTTTATCGTTTTCCTGAAAATAAAGGCCCTAAGGAGATAGAAAGGTACCAGAAGAAGTTTTTTGTTGAGGCACAATCAGCGGGACGCCTTACGCATCCGAATATTGTAGCTATACACGATGCTGGGCTGCATCAAGACTTTTGCTATATTACCATGGAATATGTAGATGGTTCCACATTAGAGAAATTCTGTGACTCAAATAATCTTTTGTCTGTCGAAAAGGTGCTTAAGAGTGTTTTCAGCGCATGTAAAGGCCTGGAATATGCCCATCAAAACGAGGTAATCCACAGGGATATAAAACCCTCTAACATCATTCTTAGCTCAGCTGGTCAGGTAAAGATAACTGATTTTAGCATCGCCTATATCAAAAGGAGTGCATCAACCCTTGTTAAAGGTTTGTTTGGTTCACCCAGTTATATGTCTCCCGAGCAAATCAAAGAGGAGCCTATAGCAGAGAAGAGCGATCTCTTTTCTCTCGGCTCGGTGCTCTATGAACTCCTAACCGGTAAAAAGGCGTTTGATGGAGAAAGCGAATACTCTATTATGTATAAGATTGCTAATGAAGACCCTGCTCCCGTTCTGGAAGCAAGACCAGAGCTACCTGAAATTGTGGGAAAGATCCTTGACAAGGCCCTGGCCAAAGACCCATCTGAACGTTATCAGAGCACTTTGGACTTCGCCTATGATCTGAGACTGGCCTTACGTAGCTTAAGGGATACCCCAAGAGAAACCCACGACAAGGAATTGCTGAGCTACATCCATGGTCTACCCTTTTTTAGTAATTTTACTGAAAGCCAGATTGACCAGATCTTTTCTGCATGTAACATAATCAAGATTGAGAAGGGTAAGACTATTATCGAAGAGGGAGAAGTAGATGATTCCTTTTATATTCTGATCAGCGGCCAGGTAATAGTCCGAAAGGGGGACAAAGATCTTGCCACGTTAGAAAAGGGCGTGGTTTTTGGAGAGATGGCCTACCTGACTGGTGAAGCCCGTACAGCTACCATTATTAGCAAGAATGATTGTATCTTACTTAAGTTCAGCTCTACTCTTTTGAATAGATTATCCGAATCCATTCAACTTCTATTCTTTAAAAACTTCACCCAGACCATAATCAAACGTCTATCAAAAGGTGCCTAGCTCAAGAAGGATAACCCCTCTATGAGAAAGGTATTTCTCATCAATCTCGGATGCGCAAAAAACCTTGTAGACAGCGAACATATACTCGGTCTCATCAAAGAGGAAGGATATGACATAACAGATGATCCTTCAGATGCCGAGATAGCTATTGTGAATACCTGTGCCTTTATCAGGCCAGCGGTTGAAGAGAGCATAGATACAATACTTGGTCTTGCCAGTCTGAAGGAGAAGGGGAGCTTGAGGCTCCTTGTGGTTGCAGGTTGTTTTGTACAGAGATATGGACGAAAGCTACTCAGGGAAATCCCGGAGGTTGATGGCTGGCTTGGTACAGGTCAGATCTACAGAATAGGTGAGGTCTTAAGGGCTACGGAGGATAGCTCCCCGATTATTCTTCTAGACAGACCATGTTTTTTAGCCGATCACAGGTCACCCAGGGTCCAGACAACACCATTTTATTCTGCCTATCTAAAGATTGCCGAAGGATGCTCGCACCCCTGTTCCTTTTGTATTGTTCCTTCCCTGCGGGGACCTTTTCGGAGCAGGACTGTGGGCTCTCTCTTCATTGAGGCACAAAAGATGGTTGAAAGGGGTGTCAGGGAGATTAATCTCGTGGCCCAGGATACATCCTGGTATGGCCATGATCTTGATCCACCGCGCACACTTGAGGATCTCCTGGAGGAACTGCTTACCATATCCGGACTGAAATGGCTTAGAATTCTCTATGCCCATCCTTATCATGTGACTGAAAGGCTTCTCGGGCTTATTCATTCCGAGGAGATGCTGTGCCCCTACCTTGATGTGCCCATTCAACATGTTAATCCGGATATTCTGAAGGCTATGGGACGCCCTTTAAACTCAGAATCTATACCCCAGTTGATACAGAGAATAAGAAAAGGATCAAGAAAGATAGCCTTGAGGACAACGGTAATGATCGGTTTTCCGGGAGAGACTGAGGAGAGATTTAGAGAACTGTGCGATTTTATAAGAGAGGCCAGATTTGACAGGCTGGGTGTCTTTCCCTTTAGCCCTGAGAAGGGCACCCCCGCTGCCAGGCTCAAAGATGTTATACCTCAAGAGATGGTAGAATGCAGGATCCAGGAGGTTATGGAAATCCAGGCAGAGAATAGTAGAAAGCTTAATGAAGAGTTGGTTGGTAAAACAGTACCGGTACTGGTTGAGGGATTACACCCCGAGACAGATCTACTCCTGAGCGGCAGGACAGCAACCATGGCACCAAAAGTAGACGGTCAGGTGTTGATCAATGAGGGATCAGCCACAGTAGGAGAAATTGTCCCCGTCCGGATAACCGAGGCCCACACATACGACCTAGTCGGGAGCACAGAAAGAGGAGATTGACCCTACAACGCCATTCTTGCCCGCTCTTCCCCGCCTCTTAGCCCTAACTGCATTGATTTGATCAGCTATGTCAATATTGAGAACTTCACGATAGAGAAATAGTAGGGCATTGAAAGCCTGATTCTGGGTTGAAGAAGCGACCTTCAGATCCACAGCCAAATGTGTGAGAAAAACCTCAATTTCGTGCTTTCGCATATCTTTCGGGTGGCGCTTGTTATGGAACAAGATATATCTCTTGATCCAGGAGATGTAGGAATTCTCAGTGCGGATGGAATAGTGTTTGAGGCGAAGCGTATCCCTGACTTGCTCCAAGAGCTTCTTTGGCGCTTTATCCATATTATTTAAGTTGAATTCATTGTATTTATTGCTATATATTGAATAAAATATTGAAATGGGAAAACCAACAGTTTTCTTATATGTTGGAATTTTTTCCATAATTGCTTAATACTTTGGAATAAATTCCACTCACTCAATTGTTATGCCTTAGAAAAGAGATAATGAAGAAGATACGAAAAGGAGAAAATAGATGGGTAAAGTCATAGGAATAGCTGGCAGTGCCAGGAAAAAGGGTAATTCTACAACATTAATGCGGACGATACTAAAAGGGGTTGTCCAGGCCGGAAAGGATACAAAAGAAGTATATCTAAACGGACTTGTTTTCAAAGGGTGCCAGGGATGTGAAAGGTGCACATCTAACGGTAAGTGCATTTTGAATGACGACCTTACACCAATTTTGGATGAACTTAAAAAGGCAGAGGGTTGGGTACTTGCATCACCCATATATTATGACAGTATTACTGGCCAAATGAAAACATTTTTTGATCGTTGTCGTACATTCACAAAAGATCCCAAGACACAAAAACTGAAACATCAGCTTAAGGGAAAAAGAAAAGGGATTGTGATTGTTACATACGCGGATACACCAAGAAAAGATTATTATCATGAAGCCGAAAAACTGGCAAATTACCTTGGCTGGATGGGTGATTTCGGCAAGGTTGAAATAATTTCTGAAGGTAAATTGGGCCCCAGGGATGCCGCTGGCAATAGGCCAGACCTTTTGGCCAGAGCTGAAAAACTAGGGAAAGATCTGTTCATCTGAGTTTCTACGCTCCATATGGAACCAAATAGTAAATTGAGTTTTGCATTAACTTATGAAACAGAAAAGTCATAACAATTGGATGCACCTGACTTTCACTACGCTGGCGCTTCATGAAAGCAGGTGATCCATGACGTTATGGCCACAAGTAGATAAAGACTAACCAATGGAAGATTATCAACTTTTAATAGACCTACATAAGAGAGCAAAACGGCAAGGACCTGGCGGGGATGCAGAGACGAGAAAGGCTGTCGACTTAGCTATGATAGACCCGT
>JAPVWE010000069.1 GCA_028572035.1 Desulfobacteraceae bacterium
AGAGGTAGACCTAATATCAGGCAATATAGGGGGGTGATTGAGAGAATTTTACTTTCTTTGCCAGAGCGGTTTTCTGGATTAAAAATAGACTGGTATATCCTTATGTCTACCCACCTTCATGTAATCTTTCTCTTTGACGGAATGAAAGATGGCTTGCCAGAACTAGTAAGGACATTTAAGGCTTTAGTGACCAGAAATACAGGAGTGAAATTTTGGCAGAGGAATTACTATGAGCATGTGATAAGGAACGAGACTACCTTGTTCAAGATCAGGGAGTATATAGAAAATAACCCCTTAGCAGAGAGAATAAGATTTGAAGAGTTCTACGAAAGCGGGTCGGATAAATCCGACCCCTACAAAAACTTACCTCACCCCCATTAAAAAGTAAGGAAAAAGAGAGATTTTGAGACTTTGAAGGTTTCCAAACCGTTGTCAGATAAGGGTTTGAAAGGTGGAGGTGAAGTCAAAAAGATGGATGTCACGAAACCCGTTTGTAGCAAAGAGTTTAGAATTTTGTGAAAGGCTGTTGGATATATGTAAGGAGTGATTAATGACTCAGGTAGCCGAGGGAGTGTATTTCATTGAAGGACAGGACGAATCTATTCCCGACTCCCATGCATATGTGGTGGGTAAGCCAGGTTCCCGGGATCTTTCGCTTATTGACCCAGGCCTCATGGGCAAAGGCAACTACAAGATACAATCCATCCAGGATATGGGAATTGATCTTAAGGCGATCACGAGGATTATCATGACCCATAGCCACCTGGATCACATAGGTTGTTGTGCCGAGATCAGAGAACAGATTCCGTGGGCCGAGCTATGGGTGCATGATATAGAGGCAGGGCCTCTGGAGGAGGGTGATGAGAGGACTGTCTACGGGATGGAAATGTTCCAGAATATGTGCATGATGCAATATAACCTTAAGCCAGGCGCCTTTACATTCTATGTTGACAGAAGGCTTCAGGGGGGAGAAAACCTGGATATAGGCGGCATGACCTGGGAGGTACTGCATATCCCCGGGCATTCCCCCGGTAGTATAGGGTTATACAATCGGTTGGAAAAAATCCTCATCCCTGGTGATGTGGTGTATGCTGATTATGCGATTGGTCGTTTTGATCTGCATGGAGCAAATGGTCCGGAGCTAAAAAATTCCCTGGTGCAACTTGCCGAGCTCGAGGTGAATATCCTTTTGCCCGGTCACAACCGGATTGTCAAAGACCTTCCCTCTGGGTATATAGCGGAGACGGCCAGACAGTGGGCATCCTATCTTGCATGAGCATGATGTCAGTAGTCCAGAGAATACATAATCGAGGAATAATTGCCTGCTAATCTACCACCAGCTTATTTTGAGGCTGAAAACCGTTACAGGGAGGCCAAGACCCCGGCAGAAGGGATCACTGCCCTTGAAGAGATGCTCGCCATCATGCCGAAGCATAAGGGCACGGATAAAATCAAGGCTGACCTGAGACGGCGCATCTCAAAGCTGAAATCCAAACAGGAAGGAAAAAAGAAGACAGGGAGGCGCGATAGCAGCTACAAGATTGAAAGGGAAGGGGTAGGGCAGATTGTTCTCATTGGTCCACCAAACGTTGGCAAATCTGCTCTGGTGGCAGCCCTTACAAATGCAGATCCACAGGTGGCAGATTTTCCCCATTCCACCTGGAAGGCCACTCCAGGCATGATGTATTTTGAAGATATCCAGATTCAACTCATTGATACACCTCCCATAGGTAAAGAATATACAGAACCCTGGCTTGTTGATATGGCCCGGCGGTCAGATATAATCCTTGTTGTAGTGGATGTGCAAACAGATCCGTTACAGCAGTTGGAAGAGACTGCTTCCTTTCTCAAAGAACATAGGATAGCTCCCCTTAGATTGGCCCGGGTTTATGAAGGAGAAGGCAGCTGGACTTTCTTGCCCTTCGTGGTAGTAGCTAACAAGAACGATGAGTACTCTATGGAGGAAGACGTTGAGATCTTCAGGTCTCTCTTAGAGGATGATTGGCCTCTGGTGTCCGTATCAGCAAAGACCGGCCGCAACTTCGATGTACTAAAGCAGACACTGTTTAACACTCTGGAAATCATAAGAGTCTATACCAAGGCTCCTGGCAAAGGGCCAGATTTCAGCGCCCCTTTTGTATTAAAAAGAGGCTCTAAGATGGAAGATCTTGCCTCAAAAGTTCACAAGGATTTCCTGGAAAAACTAAAGTATGCCAGGGTATGGGGAAAGCATGTCTACGACGGCCAGATGGTTCAAAGAGACCACGTGCTCCAGGATGGTGATGTAGTTGAACTGCACTTATAGGTATATCCTTTTCTAAACTTAGGGGCTTCGGCCGTAGTCCTGTTTCTTTTGTACGCCTTCACATAGACCATATGACAGAATTGGTATCAATTGTCTGATCTTCCAGCTCGCTTCCGTAGCAGAACCTAAACAGAATTTGTATTGACATGAACTCATAAAGGAGAGAATAATAAAAGTTTCTAAAAAATATATGCTTGGATTTTTTCATGCATGATCTTCCTCTTATAACCATTACCATGGGTGACCCTGCCGGGATAGGGCCTGAGATAATAGTTAAAAGTCTGCTCAGAGATGATATCTACCAGGTATGCAGACCTTTTGTTGTTGGGGATACAGGTGTCCTCAGGATGATATCCAAAAGGATGGGATCCTTTTCCTTTCATGTGATATCAAACCCTTTGGAGGCTACCGGAAAACCAGGGCTGATTGATGTTATACCTGTTTCAGATCTAAGGGAGGGTTCATTTATCCCAGGGCAGCCTACCCTCAAGGGTGGAAAGGCCATGGTGGATTATATCGTGAAGGCAGTAGAACTCAATAGGGGCGGTCAGGTATCGGCGATGGTTACCTGTCCAATTAACAAAGAGCTTATGCATCTGGCTGGTTATAGATTTGACGGACATACCGAGCTTCTGGCCCACCTTACTCATACCAAGGATTACGTTATGATGCTCGCAGGTAACAGGCTCAAGGTATCTCTTGTGACCATCCACTGTGCCCTAAGAGAGGTTGCCCAAAGGTTGAATAAGGAACTGATACTAAGAACGATTACAATAACCTGCCGTGCCCTAGAAAATGATTTTGCTATTATAAGGCCTCGTATAGCTGTGGCCGCTCTGAATCCTCATGTCGGGGAATCAGGTTTGTTTGGCCTGGAAGATAAGGAGATCATAAGACCGGCAGTGGAAGAGGCAAGAAATGATGGCCTCTTAGTAGATGGACCTTTTTCAGCGGACACCATATTCTACCATGCTATGAATGGCAGATTTGATGCGGTTGTTGCCATGTACCATGATCAGGGCTTGATCCCGGTGAAATTGCTTGATTTTTCTGATGCCGTAAATATAACCCTCGGTCTCCCTATTATAAGGACCTCTGTTGATCATGGCACAGCCTATGATATTGCCGGAAAAGGGGTAGCAGATCCATCAAGTCTTGTAGCTGCTATAAAGATGGCTGCCAAGATAGCCAGAGCTAGGGGAAAATAGGAATGTATGCCTTAATAATAAAGGATTTTGAGATTGCGTTGTTATCACAGAATGTCAAATGACAAAGCTCAAAACCCAAATGAATGTCAAAATCTAAATGACAGAAGACAGCTTTGACATTTATGCATTTGGCATTGATTTGAAATTTGGATTTTGTCATTTGGCTTTTAACTAACACAGTGATCTTACAAAACAGTATGTCGAAAGCGTATTCTAAATCTACCAAAAGCTACCGTAGAATATAGACAATGTCTTTAAAGGATATAGTTATCAGGGGGGCCAGGCAGCATAATCTTAAGGATATAGATGTTACTATCCCCAGGAACAGATTGGTTGTTATTACAGGGGTGTCTGGCTCCGGTAAATCAACCCTTGCCTTTGATACAATCTATGCTGAGGGCCAGAGGAGGTATGTAGAGTCACTTTCTACCTATGCCAGGCAATTCCTGGAACAGATGGATAAGCCAGATGTAGATTCCATCGAAGGTCTTTCTCCTGCCATCTCTATCCAGCAGAGGACTACCAGTAAGAACCCCAGGTCAACGGTGGGCACTGTTACTGAGATCTATGATTATTTAAGGCTTCTGTTTGCCCGGGTTGGGCATCCCTTTTGTCCACAATGTAACCTTCCCATCACATCTCAGAGTATTCAACAGGTTGTTGATCAGGTTATGACATTTAAGGATCAAGGCAAGATCCAGATCTTATCCCCTGTGGTAGACGGCAGGAAAGGGGAACACGCCAGTCTATTTGAACGTTTGAGAAAGGAAGGCTTTGTAAGGGTTCAGGTGGATGGAGATACCATGCTGCTTGACTCTGACATCTCCCTTGATAAGAACAAGAAACATTCCATCAGGGTAGTTATTGATAGATTAATAGTAAGCAAGACTATCAAGAGGAGGCTTACCGATTCCTTAGAGTTGGCCTTTACCCTATCGGATGGAGTCGCTATTGTGGATCTCTTGGGCGAGAGGGAGCATTTCTTCAGCCAGAGAGCATCGTGTCCGGCATGCGATTTCAGCTTTCCACCATTAGCTCCCCAGATGTTTTCCTTTAACAATCCCCTAGGTGCTTGTCCAGAATGTGGCGGGCTTGGAACCAAGATGTATTTTGATCCGAAGTTAATCGTTCCTGACCCGGATCTTTCCTTACGGGAGGGAGCAGTTGCACCGTGGAAGGATAGGCATTCGGTATATTTTCAGCAGATACTGGACTCCCTTGCCCGGCATTATCAGATTGATATATACACACCGTTTATGGAACTCCCAGAGCATGTTCAAAAGGCATTTCTTTATGGTTCAGGAGAGGAGAAGATCAGCTTCTATTTTGACAGAGACGATAGGCGACATTTTTATAGAAAACCCTTTGAGGGCATTATACCAAATCTCAACAGGAGATACCATGAGACAGATTCTTCCATTTCCAGGGAAGAGATAGAGCGATTCATGAACATAAGGCCCTGCCCTCAATGCAATGGAGCCAGATTAAGGCCAGAGAGCCTTGCTGTAAAGGTAGGTGGAAGATCCATCTCTGAGGTAACTTCATTTTCCATTGGTAAGGCCCTGGAATATTTTCAGGGGCTAATACTGACAGAAAAAGAGGGGATAGTAGGGCAGCGAATACTCAAAGAGATCATTAAGAGGCTTGGCTTCTTAAAGAGTGTGGGCCTCGACTACATTTCTGTTGATAGGTCTACATCAACGCTTTCAGGCGGGGAAGAGATGCGGATTAGGCTGGCTACTCAGATCGGTTCAGGTCTATCTGGCGTATTGTATGTCTTGGATGAACCGAGCATCGGATTACACCACCGGGACAACAATAAACTCTTAAGCACCCTCAAACGATTGAAGGGGTTGGGCAATACGGTGCTGGTTGTAGAGCATGACCCTGAGACCATCCTCTCAGCGGATTACATTGTGGATATGGGACCGGGGGCTGGCCAGATGGGGGGTCACGTGATATGTGCCGGCACGCCAGCCGAGATAGTTAAAGATGAGAGGTCATTGACCGGTCAGTATCTTTCAGGAAGGCTCTCCATTCCTGTTCCAAAGGTTAGAAGAAAGGGTAACGAAAAAGAGATACGTATTGAAGGTGCACAAGAGAATAACCTTAAAGGTGTCGATGTTGCCATCCCTCTTGGAACCTTTACCTGCATAACAGGGGTTTCGGGCTCAGGCAAAAGCAGCCTGATAAACCAGATCCTCTATCCTTCCCTGGCCCAGAAACTGTACCGTTCAAAGGAGAGGGTTGGCCGGATGAAGAGAATAAAGGGTGTGGAATATCTGGATAAGGTCATTAACATAGATCAGGATCCTATAGGAAGAACCCCGAGGTCAAACCCGGCTACTTATACCGGGGCATTTACCCACATCAGGGAGCTATTCTCAAGGTTACCAGAATCCCGGGTCAGGGGATATAAGTCAGGCAGGTTTAGCTTTAATGTAGACGGCGGAAGGTGCGCGGCTTGCAGGGGTGATGGGATTATCAAGATCGAGATGCATTTCCTGCCAGATGTGTATGTCACCTGTGATGTTTGTAAGGGGCTGAGGTACAATCGGGATACCCTCGAGATACGGTATAGGGGAAAGAACATTGCAGATGTGCTTGATATGTCGGTGAAGGAGGCCATGTTATTTTTTTCTCCTATTCCCCAGATCAGAGGTAAGTTAGAGACCCTATTTAACGTTGGCCTTGAATACATAAAACTTGGCCAGCCCGCCACCACTCTTTCAGGTGGTGAGGCACAGAGGATAAAGCTGGCTAAAGAGTTGGGGAAGAAAAACACAGGAAGAACCCTGTATCTCCTGGATGAACCTACCACAGGTCTCCATTTCGCAGACATTCAGAAACTCCTGGATGTCTTGAATCATCTGGTGGATTTGGAAAACACGGTGGTAGTAATAGAGCATAACATGGATATTATCAAATCAGCCGATCGCATAATTGATTTGGGACCGGAGGGAGGAGACAAGGGAGGCTATGTTGTTGGGACTGGTACACCTGAGGAGATTGCTACTATTAAGGAGTCCTACACCGGCCAGTTTCTGAAAAAGATTATTCATTGATAGGAATTCGCTTTTGGGTGGGGGCAGAATCAACAACCACCCCTAAAAGGGCTGGCTTGACTATGATCCTAAAGGGCCTTTAATCTCTCACAGTGTTGCTCATCGCGGTGACGCAAAGGACGCTGAGGTAAAATCATTCATCTTTGCGTTCTCTGCGCCTCTAGCGAAGCCCCGCATCTGCGGGACCAGCGCGCGGTGAATGCCCAGCATATTCTGTGGACTCTGTGGGCTCCAGTGACCGAAGGGAGCCCCGCCAAGCGAGTTAAGCGGGACAGGCTGAGCGAGAGAACACATTAATTCTGCCGAGCCGGATCAATGTCTATAGGGT
>JAPVWE010000070.1 GCA_028572035.1 Desulfobacteraceae bacterium
AACAAGAGAGATATGGGTCTGAACAAGAGATACCTTTTCTGTCCTATCTGGAAGACAGGCTGGATCCAAAAGATCATCAATCATAGAATGCATTGGTACAGTATGTTCCCCTCGTTTTGAGCATACTAAAGAGCTATTGAAAATGGGTCAAGGATAAAGTTAGGCAGGGCCAAGCCCTAGTGTAAGCTAACCTATTGATTTTTTAGCTAATTGCTGGGTATGTGTATCTTTTTTTTGTTATGCCCTATATGGGCCTTTGCAAGGTCGTTTTCAAAATGGTTTATTGCACCTTAACCCTTAGAATCATACGCTCAGTCTATATAAACCATTTTGAAACGACCACTAATCCAGACTATATGAGAGGGCATAATCAAAAAAAAGATACACATACCCCGGACTTTGACGTTACCCTGACCTAAACCGGACTTGACTGTTATTCAGTTCAATTAGAGAATAGGGATGGAGGAAGATTGATTATGGCGGAGAAAAAAAGGGAAAAGGTACCCCGGCAACCTATGCCTGAGCAGGATCCTAAGGTTAGAGGGAGAAACTTTGATGAGGTTCCCTTTGGCTATTCCCCGGAGACAGCTAAGTTGGAGGCAAGCAGATGCCTCCAGTGCAAGAATCCTTCCTGTATGCCAGGTTGCCCGGTAGAGATAGATATCCCTGCATTCATAGCCAGGATCAAGGAAGGTGACTTTCAAGGCGCCATAGCCAAGCTTAAGGAGAAAAACGTACTCCCTGCGGTCTGTGGCAGGGTCTGTCCCCAGGAGTTACAATGTGAAAAGGTCTGCATACTGAGCAAGAAGGGAGATCCTGTAGCCATTGGGAGGCTGGAGAGATTTGCCGCTGATTGGGAAAGGGCTCAAGGAGAGGTTTCAATACCCGAAAAGGAGGCCTCTACAGGAAAGAGGGTTGCAGTGGTCGGCTCAGGACCATCAGGACTCACTGTGGCCGGAGATCTTATCCTGAAAGGACATGATGTTACCGTGTTTGAGGCCTTTCAGGTTCCGGGCGGGGTCCTGGTATACGGAATCCCAGAGTTCAGGCTGCCCAAGGCGATTGTGGCCGCTGAGGTGGACTACATGAAGAAGCTTGGTGTTAAATTCCAGGGTGATATGGTTGTTGGTGCTACTGTAACAGTGGATGAACTGTTTGAGGAAGGTTATGATGCAGTCTATATTGGGGTGGGGGCTGGACTTCCTGTATTTATGCGAATACCGGGTGAAAATCTGATTGGTGTTTATTCTGCCAATGAATACCTGACCAGAAGTAACCTGATGAAGGCATATCTTTTCCCCGAGTATGATACACCAATTATAATGGGTAAAGATGTGGTTGTCTTTGGGGCAGGGAATGTGGCAATGGATTCTGCCAGGACGGCACTCCGCCTTGATGCAGACAGGGTAAGGATTATCTATCGCCGCTCCAGGCAGGAGATGCCTGCCAGGATCGAAGAGATCCATCATGCTGAGGAAGAGGGAGTAGAATTTGTTCTTCTGGCAGCCCCCCTGAATTTCGTTGGAGACAATGACGGACGTCTGAAAGGGGTAAGATGTCAGAGGATGGAGTTGGGTGAGCCCGATGAATCGGGTAGGCGTCGGCCAGTGCCGATTAAAGGTAGTGAATTCGAGACAGAGTGCGATACAGCGGTTATTGCCATAGGTGCCGGTGCCAATCCTCTCCTGACCAAGGCAACACCTGATATCAAATTAAACAAAAGGGGCTATATAATTGCCGAACCTGAGACTGGCAAGACAACCAAGAAAGGTGTCTGGGCAGGCGGTGATATTGTTACAGGACAGGCAACGGTTATCCTGGCCATGGGCGCTGGCCGAACAGTAGCCAATTCGATTCATAGATACCTGACACTCGGGTGGTAGGGAAGCAAGGTGGGAGTGTAGAAGGACTTACATGGGCATGAAGGATGCCTAATGTGGAAATCGGGGCCAGTGTTGGCCCCGATTTAATTTAAGCATGCCCCTTTGTTAATAAGGTATCAGCTTTCCGCCTTGATAAACCATTCTCTGGTAATAGTCGGTTACCTGCATACCATCTTTATCAAAGCTCTTATCTCCGGTAACCCCATTATAGATCTTACTCACGATGTGCAAGGCCTTGGCAATCTTATCAGTATCAGTACTTCCTGCCATACTGAGGGCCAGTGCGGCAATCCAGGTGGCATCATAGGCATAGGCACCGAATGCAGTTTGTTTGGCCTCTTTGCCATATCTTTTCTGGTACGCAGTCTGGTATTCCGCTAAACGGGCCCCGCCTGTCGCGCCACATTCAAGACCTTTTATTCCTTCAGCGCTTACCGGAATGACCTCATTGCTCCACATTGTCGGGTAATCTGCATACCAACCCTTAGAGGGCTTTAACCCCATCTCATAGGCCTGTTTTAGGATGAGCTTGCTCTCTGTTCCATAGGCGGTAAAGAACACGACCTCTGGCTTTTTCGCAAACAGGCGCTCGAGCTCAGCCCGGTAATCGGTTTTCTTTTCATCGTACCTCACTGCCTCTAACCACATTTTACCGGCCATATCTATGGTTTTCTTGGTCCAGATCTCAATCCCTATGCCGAAGGGATTGTTCACAGTGATAGAGGCAAATGTTCCGGCTCCACTCTCAAGGGCAAATACAGCCAACATGGTACCCATCACCTCATCAAGGCCTATTATGTTAAAGAAGTAGGGTCCAATCTCTCGAAGCTTTGGCGAGGTAGAGGCCTCAGCGATCTGGATCACCTTTTTTGAATTGGTCCATTGTCCTGTGGGCAAACTTATCCCGCTTGAATAGGCCCCTACGATCAGGGGCACCTTGTTGATCTCCACAAGCTTGTGGACCGCATCCATTCCACCCTTGGCACTGGATTCGGTATCCTCCCAGATGATCTTCAATGGGCGACCATTAATTCCCCCGGCAGCATTGATCTCCTCTAAAGCCATCTGTTCCCCTCGCTTCATGTCGAGTCCCTGTACGGCATTTGTCCCGGTTAAAGGACTGATAGAGCCAATAACTACAGGTTCAGCAGCCTGAGATGAAACAGACATTCCAGCAATTAATAGCGCTGCCAAAAAAAATACTCCAACTAATGACAAAACTAATCTTCTCATCTTTCCCCTCCTTTTACATTAAATTGTTACTGTTAATGCCTCTGCCTCCTTAAGTAATTTTAGTCTTCCCTTTCCTCACCTCCTTTCAGCTTAATCTCTGGGAATTTCTAGTACATATTGAATTCACAGTATTCTTCGTGCCAACCGATCTATGCCTTCCTCATGTATGCAGTAAACAGTACGCAGTAGGCAGCAAGAAATAAGGAAGCCTGTGTGGTGCTTACTGCTTAGTGCCTACTGCTTACTTCTATTTCGGAGCGGAGCTAAGTTCTCACCCTCCCAGATAGGCCTCCCGGATCTTTTTATTAGACAGTATCTTATCCGCCCGATCCTCAAATTCGTTCTGGCCCATCACCAGAACATAACCTCTATTAGATATACTCAATGATTGATAGGCATCCTGTTCTATAATAATGATGGCCCTACCCATCTTTTCATGTATATCCGTAATGGTTGAGAATACCTCCTCTGACACCTTTGGAGAGAGTCCTGCCGAAGGCTCATCCAACATGAGGACTTCTGGGTCTGTCATTAAGGCCCTGGCCATACCAAGCATCTGGCTCTGGCCACCACTCAGGGTGCCAGCCTTTTGTTTTAATCTATCAGCCAGGATAGGAAAGAGTTGAAAGGCCTTGTCCATCCTCTCTTTGACTATCTCCTTACTACGAATAAAACCACCCATCTCCAGGTTTTCTCTGACAGTCAGGGAGGGAAATACATTCCCGAGTTGAGGAACATAGCCGAAGCCTCTAATGACTTTTTCATGGGGTTTAAGATGGGTAATATTGTCCCCTTTCCAGTAGATATCACCTTTAAAGATAGGTATATAGCCCATAATGGCCTTTAGCAATGTAGATTTTCCGGCCCCATTGGGACCGATGATGGTTATTGCCTCCTTTTTTTCAATATACATAGAGACTCCGTGTAATATCTCCGATTTTCCATATCCGGCAAATATATTATTGGCCTCGAGAATCTTCATCTAATAACTCCCATTTCGAACTTCCGGAAAGGTAGGCCTCTAACACCTTCTCGTTCTTTTGAATCTCTTCGGGCGTTCCTTCTGCAATCTTCTTACCGAAATCCAACACAATGACCCTATCGCAAATCTCGCTGATAACCTTCATATTATGTTCTACCAGTAAGATAGTCTGTCCTTTTTCGGCCCTTAAATTTTTTATGGCAACGATAAGGTCTCTAATGAGGGTAGGGTTAACACCGGCTGTTGGCTCGTCCAGTAAGAGCAGTATGGGGTCTGACATCAATATCCTCCCCAAGGATAAGAGCTTCTTTTGGCCGCCAGAAAGATTTCCCGCATATTCATTTCTTAAATCATAAAGCTGGACAAGTTCAAGTATCTCATAGGCATCTTTAAGGAGTTTCTCATTCTCTCTCTTTATTTTCAAAGGATGCAGAAAAACATTGAATATCCCTTCTCCGATCTGGCTCTTGGGTGCCAGAAGAAGGTTTTCCAATACGGTCATCTTTTCAGGCACTTCGCTTATCTGGAAGGTCCTACCAACTCCCAGCATGGCTATCCTGTACGGCTCAATACCCTCAATCTTTTTCCCCTTAAAATAGATCTCTCCTCTATCTTTGCTATAAAAACCGGATATTACATTGAAGAGGGTGCTTTTGCCCGATCCATTTGGGCCAATCAGCCCTGTAATAGAGTTGGGTTCCACACTAAAAGTCACTCCATTGAGGGCCAGGATGCCACCAAAGCTTTTATGAACATTTTCCACCTTAAGCATGATATCTCATTTTGGATTTTGGATTGCGGATTTCGGATTTAGAGAAATCGAAACTTGCTATAAAAACCGATAGCCCTGTAAGAGCAATATGTATCAAAATCTATAAATAATTTCAATATTTTAACATTTAAAGAGAGAGGTTTTTAATAAAGCGTCTTTTTCTCTTTGATCAATCCCTCCTTCATGAAAAGCATAGCCACTACAATCAGTATCCCTATTGCCACCATTCTGAGGCTGGCTAAGGTCACCGCTTCAATAGGAATGTAATCCTTAAGGAATCGGGTTGAATTGTAGAATATCATTACTATGACTGCCCCTAAGATTGCCCCTTTATTATTGGCCTTTCCGCCGACAATAACCATGGCCCAAATAATAAATGTCTCTAAGGGTAAAAACTGATTGGGGCTTATAAAGCCATGATAATGGGCCCAGAGGCAGCCGGCCAGACCCCCAAAACTACCTGCTACAGCCATTACCTTCATACGAAATCTCTTTACATCTTTGCCCAGGGCCTGTGGAAGATTGTCTCCCTCCCTGATACTCTTTATTACCCTCCCAAAAGCAGACTGGGTAAGTGTATTGATGATTATGTAAGTTGCTACCAGGCAAACAAGAACAATTACTAAATAGAAGAAGGGATATGTATGGGCTGAAAAGAGTGATCTAAGGGGTTGTGGGATACCTCCAATGCCAAAGGCACCCCCCTGGTAAGGTCCTCCACCCACGACCCAATCTTCATTTAAAAAGAAGATTCGAACGATTTCTGCGGCGGCAAGTGTGGCAATAGCCCAGTAGTCTTCCTTGAGGTTAGCTGTGGGTATAGATATAATATACCCAAAGAGACCAGCAACAACCATTCCTCCCAAAAGGCCAAGGATAAATGGCATCTTAAATACCAATACAATTATGGTGGATATATATGCCCCCAGACAAAAAAATACTACATGTCCGAAATTGGCCAATCCGGTAAAACCGTACTGGAGATTAAGGCTTAGGCTCAAGATGGCATAGATTCCCATCATTATGGACAGATAGACTAAAAAGTTAACAAGACCCATCAACCCTCCTTTTTCTTTCCCAAGATCCCGCGAGGTCTTATGAGCAATACCAGAATCAGCAAGACAAAGCTGATGGCTGGCTTGTATCCGGTGGGAATAAATAATTCCTTAGAGAAATTTAGAATCCCCCCTAAGTTTATTATGTTCCCAAAATCGATATACAGGCCAAAGTTTTCAGCAAAACCGAGTACCAGGGCTCCCAGCATAGCCCCATAGGGATTGCCTATACCCCCCAATATAGTAGCGCAAAATACCGGAACAATTATAGCAAAGCCCATATAAGGAAGGATGTAGGTTTCCAGGCCTATCAAGATACCAGCCAGAGAGGCAAAGGTGACGGCCATGAACCAAACCCAGGTGATGATCTTTTCGGTGGCAATACCGCTTGCCTGAGCCAGCTCAGGATTGTCAGAGGAGGCTCGCATGGCCTTGCCTAATTTTGTGTGATGAAGCAATAAATGAAAGGCGAACATGGCGGCTAATCCAACAAGAATAATCCAGATCTGGACTGGTGTAATTCGAAAGTATTCGGTAATGATTGGTGTTTGTAAGGGTACTGCGTAATTTTGGGCATCGGCTCCCCATATAGCCCTTATTGTGTTTCTCAACGCAATCGCTAATCCCAGTGATGTTACCATTATGATAATGCCACTGGAGCTTCTCATCTTTTTAAATACTGCCCTATCAACTAATATCGAAAAGACTCCGGTTGCACCAGAGGCTATTATCGCAGCAGGAATAATAGGTAATCCTAAGGTAACATTTAGAAAAAGGGCCAAATAGACCCCAACCACAGCAAATTCTGTGTGGGCAAAGTTTGCAAATTTCAGCATATCATAGACTATGGTCAGCCCCAGGCTCAAAAGGGTCAATTCAGAGGCCCTAACAATACTATTAATCACAACCTGCACAACAGTCATAAATCTTTTCTCTCAT
>JAPVWE010000071.1 GCA_028572035.1 Desulfobacteraceae bacterium
CTCCGTACAGCTCGAGCTTCTGGAAGGTTCTGCCAATTCCAAGCTCAGCCCTCTTGTGAGGAGAAAAACCGCTGATCCTCTCTCCTTTGAAATAGATATTTCCTTTCTGGGGGCGATAAAGACCATTAATGCAGTTCATCATCACCGTTTTACCGGCACCATTTGGCCCAATAATAGAGTGTATCTCCCCTTTTCTTACCTCTAAATCAACACCGTTCAGGGCCTGTACCTTTCCAAAGGCCATATGGATATTTTCAAGTTTTAGAATAACATCTCCTTCTTTCACTTCATTTGCGTTATTCATACCCTTTAGGACTCCATAACGAACTTCTTAATATTCTAAAGTACCTAGTTGCTAACAAAAACAAATAAAAAAAGCCTGTATCTAAGAATTACATAAGGCGCTCTTTTAAATTCTCCGTAGATTTCTTATTCAGAAAGATAAACAAAGACTTGTCAAAAAGGTAAGTTGAAAATAGCATTTTTACTGGGCCAGAAGGTCTATGTAGACCCTTATTAGTTTATAGAATTTGGGATTCACTTTTTTATTCATTATTCTCATTATTTGTCAACAACTTTTTCCAAAAAACGAGGCTATTCGGACATTTTAGAATTTTCATAACGACCTGATAAGATCTGGGGCATGAGGTTCTCCTGGCATTCGCGCAAGAAATAATCATCCGTCATCCCTGCGATAAAATCCCGGACAATCATGGCAGGAGGATTGTTATCCCGATATTGGGAGGACACCCCATCTAAAAATTCTCTAAAAATAACTGAATGCTCATTACCAGCTTTTAGATCTCTATAATATTTTTCGAAAAGCAACTCAAACATCAATCGTACCTTGTTAGTTTGACTTTTAGCCTTGGTGTGAGCGTATATGAATTCTTGGTTAAAATCTTTAAGCTTCTTCAGGGCCTCTGCCACCTCAGTGCTAAATGAAATAGTGGGTTTTTCGAGACTCTCGGAGATCAGATCCTCAACCAAGGTATATACAATAGTTCCATTTGTCTCCCCCAATCTCCGGCGGCAATCTACCGGTATTTCATTCCTTTTTATCAAACCCAGTCTTATTGCATCCTCTATATCTCTACCTATGTAGCTAATGGTGTCGGCCATCCTCACAACACATCCCTCTATAGTCATAGGCCAGATAGGAAATTCTGGATTCTCTGTAAGCTTCTCTATCTCTTGTTCCAATCGGGCAAAATCTTTACTGCTATCTGGGTATAAGGCAGGATTATGCACCTCACCATTATGGGAAAGGATACCATCCAAAACCTGGAGGGATAGGTTCCAGCCAGCTCCTTTTTTTTCTAGCACCTCCAAAAACCGAACACCTTGTACATTGTGTAAAAAATTACCCAGCCCATATTCCCTGGATAAGTCTGACAGGAATTTCTCACCATCGTGCCCAAAGGGGGCGTGCCCTATGTCGTGACCAAGGGCAACAGCCTCAATGAGATCCTCATTAAGCCTGAGCAGACGCCCTATAGTCCGACCAATCTTGGAGACCAATTGTACATGGAGAACACGATGGGTAATGTGATCATTTTTAACAAGGTAGAAGACCTGGGTCTTGTCAATGTATCTGGAATAGGCCAAGGAGTGAAGAATTCTATCGGCATCAACAGAAAAATTCTCCCTGTGACCGTCAATAACCTCTTGCTCATCTCTTCGTCTGACAGCCTGAATGCTTAGCGTGGCGTAAGGAGAGAGCCTATCCTTTTCTAAAAGATGGAGGTGTTGCTTAATATCTCTTAAAATCTTACTCTTATTCATTAGGTATCTTTTCGTGCCAGAGGCAGAACTCAAAGCAAAGATAAGGGAAGTTTAATAAAAATTGCTATCAGGGGTCAATATAATTAATGACTAATTAATGAATCGATTAATCTTGCAATTTCCTTTATAGGATATATCTTCTTTTATATCCTGATAAAAGTGCCTAAAGTTATAAGTGCCTAAAGTGAGCTAAAGTTGTGGATATGTTAACATTTAGAATCTTAGACTTTAGGCACTTTGGCTCACTTGAGTAATGAACTTACATCCTACTGAAAAGAAAGTTTCGCTAACTATCCTCGAGCATCGAATGATCAGCAGTGGAGACACGATCGTTGTGGCTGTATCTGGAGGACCAGATTCTGTTTGCCTTTTGAAAATCCTTTTCCGGCTTCGGAAGCGGTTGAACGTTAGCTTAATCGTTGCCCATCTGAATCATGGATTAAGGCCGAAAGAGGATGAAAGGGAGACGGAATTTGTCGCCAATTTAGCGAGAACACTAAATCTCACCTTAGCCTATGATAAGGCCGATAATTTAACTAAGGCACATGGAAGCTCCATTGAGGAAAAGGCCAGAGAAATAAGGTATCAATTTTTGGAAAAGGTCTTAGATGAGTATCATGCCCAAAAGGTGGCCCTTGGTCACAATATGAATGACCAGGCCGAAACAGTTCTCATGCATCTTCTGAGGGGGGCTGGACCAACCGGTTTGTCCGGAATGCCTCCAATTCGGGAGGAGCGTTTCATAAGACCTCTCATAAACATATCGAGGGATGAAATCCATACCTATCTAAAACAAAAAGATATATCCTTTATGATGGATAGCTCCAATCTTGAAAAAAGGTATCTGAGAAACAAGATACGGTTGGAGTTGATACCACTTCTTCTTAACTACCAACCACAGCTCATTGAACATTTGGGGGAACTTGCATTTCTATGCAGGCAGGAAGATCAATTTATGGAGGAAGAGGCAAACAAGGGATTGCAAATGGTAACTCTCGATTCCTTAGACCATTCTTTAGACCTTTCCCTTACCACTTTGAAAAATCTCTCAACTGCTCTTCAATATCGCGTTATCAGGCAGGCAATAAAAACAGTAAAAGGAAATCTCAGAAGGATAGATATTGGACATATCAAGGCAATCATCGATCTTGCCAATAATATGAGGCCCCAGATTAAAATGAATCTTCCTGAGAATCTTATGGTAAAGAAGACATATGAAAGGCTTAGGTTTTCTCTAGGAACTGAAACGGAGACAGGCGATTTTTCCTATTATATAAAAAATAGCGGGAGGTTTAAGATTCCTGAAATCAATCAGACAATATCATTAGAGGAAATATCTAAAAAGGATTTTTTGCTGTCTTCTCCTTCGCCTCACGAGGCATTCCTTGACCTTGACAGACTCCAATGGCCTCTAAGGGGAAGGAATTTCAGGGCAGGAGACAAATTCATGCCCCTTGGCCTCAATGGTTTTAAAAAGGTGAAAGATATCTTTATCGACAATAAGATTCCATCTGAACAAAGAAAAAAAATCCTTATTCTCGAAAACTGTGACGATATAGTATGGGTCTGCGGCATCAGGATTGATGACAGGTATAGGGTTAAGGAAAAAACCAAAAGAATTTTAAGATGTAAAATCGAAAAAAATATGATATAAAGAAATGTTTAGGTAAGGCTTCCCTGTAATTGAGCTATTTGAACATATCGCACCTTCGGTGCGGACGTGTAGGGGTTCGATTTATCGAACCCGCAATGACGGGCGTCATAAATGCCGCCCCTACAAGGACTCAAAATGGAATTTCCTATACAATGAACTTAGGGCCTTCGCCCGAAAAGGGAGAAAACAGTTGAATACATTTTCTAAGAATCTGACTCTCTGGCTAGTTATCAGCCTGATGATGATCTTGCTATTTCAAATTTTCAAAAAAGAAACCAGGCAGACTGGACAGTTAAGCTACAGTGAATTTCTGAGTATGGTAGAACGGGGAGACGTCAGCCAGGTGACTATTCAGGGGGATAAGATCTCTGGTGTCGCAGATCATGGCCGATCCTTTAGAACGTATGCACCCAAGGATCTTGAACTAATAAAAATATTGCGCAATAAGGGGATAGAGATAACTGCCAGACCGGATGATGCGTCTCCATGGTATATGACAATCCTTGTATCCTGGTTCCCTATGCTTCTCTTAATAGGTGTCTGGATCTTCTTTATGCGTCAAATGCAGGTAGGAGGAGGTAAGGCCCTGTCTTTTGGTAAAAGCAGGGCAAGGCTTGTGACCGACGATAAAGATAAGGTAACCTTTGACGACGTAGCCGGTATAGAGGAGGCAAAGGAAGAGCTTCAGGAGATCATAGAGTTTCTAAGAGATCCAAAGAAATTCACTCGCCTGGGAGGCAGAATCCCCAAAGGTGTGCTTCTGCTCGGAGCCCCTGGAACAGGCAAAACGTTACTGGCCAGGGCTATAGCAGGAGAGGCGGCTGTCCCCTTCTTAAGCATTAGTGGCTCTGACTTTGTGGAAATGTTTGTAGGTGTTGGTGCTTCAAGGGTGAGAGATCTCTTTGTCCAGGGTAAAAAGAATGCCCCCTGTATCATCTTTCTAGATGAGATTGATGCTGTGGGTCGACATAGGGGAGCTGGATTAGGAGGAGGTCACGATGAACGAGAACAAACGCTCAATCAGCTCTTAGTGGAAATGGATGGATTCGAATCCAATGAAGGGGTCATTCTGATTTCAGCTACCAACAGGCCTGACGTACTTGATCCAGCATTATTGAGACCAGGAAGGTTTGACAGGCAGGTAGTTGTCCCGGTGCCTGATGTAAGGGGACGGGAAGGCATACTCAAAGTCCATACCCGAAAAACGAGGATGGCAGATGATATTGAGCTTTCTGTAATTGCCAGAGGAACGCCAGGTTTTACCGGTGCAGACCTTGAAAATATGGTTAATGAGGCAGCCTTGCTTGCTGCCAGGAGGAATAAAGACAAGATAGACATGTCAGACCTGGAAGATGCAAAAGACAAGGTTCTCATGGGTACAGAAAGGAAGAGCATGATTATAAGCGATGAAGAGAAAAGGACTACTGCCTTTCATGAGGCGGGGCATACCTTGGTCGCAAAACTCATACCTAATACTGATCCGATACATAAGGTGACTATAATTCCCAGGGGTAGGGCCCTTGGCCTGACACAGCAACTCCCTTTAGATGATAAACATACCTATACAAAAGAGTACCTTTTAAATAATATTTGCATCCTGATGGGAGGAAGGATAGCTGAGGAAATCGCCTTAAATACCCAGACGACTGGTGCAAGCAATGACATAGAGAAGGCTTCTGAAATAGCAAGAAAGATGGTCTGTGAATATGGTATGAGCGAAAAACTCGGTCCTTTAAGCTTCGGAAAAAAAGAGGAAGAGATATTCCTAGGGCGTGAGATTGCCCAACATAGGGATTATAGTGAAGAGACAGCGCAAAAGATTGACCAAGAGGTAAACAATCTTGTAGGTGAGAACTACAAAAAAACTCATAAGCTCATAAAACATAACCTTGATACCCTCAGCAACTTAGCCAAGGCTCTTTTAGAAAGAGAGACCTTAAACGGCCATGAGATAGAGGAAATAATGGGCAATAAGAGAAGAAAAAGACAACCAGGAAAAACGAGAGGAAAAAGGAAGATTGCTTCCTCAGGTAAAAAGGCCTAACGCCTTAAAATGGTTGGACCATAATCTCAATCTTGATTCTAAAACCTCTATCATGGGTATCCTGAATGTTACCCCTGACTCTTTTTTTGATGGAGGTCTCCATTACCGAATAAATGACGCTGTGAAGCACGGATTGGAGATGGTCAATGATGGTGCCGATATTATTGATGTCGGGGGTGAATCAACAAGACCTTTTTCGGATCCCCTCCCCCTTGAGGAAGAGCTACGCAGAGTAATACCTGTGATCAAGGCTCTCTCCCAAGAAATAGATATCCCAATAAGCGTAGACACCTATAAGAGCGAAGTAGCCAGACAGGCTTTAGAGGCTGGCGCTAAAATGGTCAACGATATAAGTGCATTGAGATTTGATCCTGCCATGGGGCCATTAGTTGCAGAGGCAGGTGTACCCATTGTTTTGATGCATATGAAGGGAACACCGAGGAATATGCAGGCAAACCCGACCTATAAAGATCTTCTTGGTGAGATAATAGGATTCTTAAGCAAGACCATTAAGAAGGCTGTTGAAATAGGTATAAGAAGAGATCTTATCATTATTGACCCTGGTATTGGTTTTGGTAAGTCTTTTGACGGTAACCTTAGAATAATAAAAGAGCTGCATAGATTTTCCTCTCTTGGACAACCAATTCTGGTGGGTACCTCCAATAAGTCCTTTATAGGCCATGTACTTGATCTCCCGGTGGAATCTCGTGAAACTGGTACTATGGCCACTATTGCTGCCGCTGTAATGAACGGAGCAAATATCGTCCGGGCCCACAATGTTAGGGCTGCAAAGGAAACGGTGACCATTATGGATGCCATAAAGTCTGGGAGAACCAAAGCAAAACCTTGAACTAAATCCAAACCTTAACTCAGATGAGCCGGAACTAAATCCGAATATCTAATATCGAAATCTGAAACAAATCTGAATGACCAAAACCTCAATGTTTCAAACCAAAAATACTTTCCTTAGGAGCAAGCAAGGCTTTGAGCCGTTTCGTATTTTGAATATTTGAATTTTGATATTGTTTCGAATTTAGGATTTCGAATTTCGAATTTTAACACTCAATGTGAAACAAAAATTTTCTGTCAAAAAAACACGAATTTCACAATTTAGGGACTGTTTGGGTGAGAAGGGATCAACAATGCTCCTATGTATTGATGTAGGCAATACGAACATTGTTCTTGGTATCTTCCAAGATGATAAAATGCTTAGTCACTGGCGAATAAGAACAGAAAAAGACATGACCAGTGATGAATTAGGTATATTAGTCAACAATCTATTTACACCAGCTCAATTAGATATTAACGGCATAAGGGATGTAATTGTTTCTTGCGTTGTGCCGCCTCTTCTTGACGCCTTTAAGGAGTTTTGCGTCCTTTA
>JAPVWE010000072.1 GCA_028572035.1 Desulfobacteraceae bacterium
TCCACCAGTTTGTTCCCAAATCTCAACGGCCGTTCCGTAGTAGTGGGCCATCCAATTGCTTTTGTTGTTAAATTGGTCTGCCAGCCAGTATTTGTCTGGTTCTTCTCTAACCAGATTATATGCCTCTTCAATGGCACCATCAGTGCCAAGATGGGATGGGGTATGCCTAAGGTCTGCCCCTAATGCCTTCAGTATCTTCCCCCTTTCCTCGCTAACTGCATCAGACATGGTCAGCAACAACTGGTAACCTTTAATAGCAGCAACAAGGGCGAGCCCGATTCCTGTATTACCACTTGTCGCCTCTACAATTATTTTATCCTTTGTTAGATGACCATCTTTCTCTGCCTGTTCGATCATGGACAGGGCTATTCTATCTTTAATAGATCCCCCGGGATTGAAAGACTCGAGCTTGGCAAACATGTTAACGTTATTGTTTTTGTTAAGATGTCTAATAGGAACGAGAGGTGTGTTCCCAATCGTATCTAAAATGTTGTTGTATTTCTTAGTCACTGTTATTTCAGGACCTTAAACAGGGCTATTCTTGAGTGGTTATCTTTAATACAGAAGGTCTGGTATAGCAATCAAATAGAAGGCAGTTGTATCAATTTGACGGGCAGACAGCAGGAAGAGCAGCCACCTTTTTCATGCAGTGTGACTCAAATCTTTGGGATCTTACCGTCCAAAGGGGCAGACCTTGATACAAATCCCGCAAACTGGGGAACCTACATCGGGAAGCTTTGCAAATTCACCGGTAAGCTTTTCTACACAACGTGAAAAGTAAAGTGCCTCTTCCCTGCTTTTGTAATTATCTTTTGTGCCAACACCCTTTATAGCCCTTGCTGGACAGGCATCCGTGCATAGGTTACATTCTCCACAACGATTCTTTATAGGCCTGTCTATTTTAAGGGGGGCATCAGTAAGGACGGTGGCGAGACGGATGCGGGGGCCATAATCAGGGTTTACCAGAAGTAGACTTTTCCCTTGCCATCCCAATCCGGCCATCCTTCCCACAGCTTTATGTGTTAAGGCGCCATACCAATTTTCCCTATCCAGAACCTGGGATGCAGGAACAGGTAGGGCATTAAACCCATCTGTTTGAAGGATATTGACAGCGTGAAAGGCAATTTCGTCAAGGATCCTATTGGCAGTCTGATAAATAGAAGCATATAGGGGTGTTGGCCTATCGATTATCTGTTCAAATACGGCGCCGGGGAGTCTTAGCGCAATAGAAATTGCCCGGGTAAAGGAATCTAGTAGATTTGGTGGATCTAATGTAAGCCCCTTTAAAGGCTCAGTATCTGCCACACCAACAAGATTTGCACCTAATTTGTGGACATTAGCCTTTGTCTTTTCGGTGTAGTCATGGTCCTCATTATTTTCACTCATTCTCAAGAACCTCCATTCAGGGCATAAATGATTGAGCTTTATCTTCCAGAAACAGGTGAAAATTAATATATCCCGGCGTCGCAACCGGCAGCGATAACCTTTCCCAATTCCTCACATTGGGCCAAAACAGTCTCATCAATTTCTCCTCTGGCCACAACCGGCTCATAGACCTTTTTGAATTGATAGCCTACACAGATCCTTTCAATGCTTCTCAGGGCCCCCAGGCCGTCATTCCCGGCAGAGATAAATACTACGTAAGGTTTTTTGTAGATTTCCTTCCTGCCTCGGGCCTGATAATAAGTCCTGTCAAAAAGATCCTTTATAGCGCCGGACATGTAGCCGAAATACTCGGGGGAGCCAAGGGCCAAGCCATCACAGCCAAAGAGATCGTCAAGGGATGTTTCTCTTGCCTCTTTAAGGGTGGTCTCTACATTTTCTATAGAGTCTGATCCTCTGGCTACGGCCTCGGCCATCTTCTTAGTCCTGCCTGTTTGAGAGTGATAAACAACTAGAATTGCAACCACAAAGAAAACCCCACTTAAATATACCTAACATCCCTTCCAGTTTGATGGGCCTTTTAGGTAAATACCTCTCTAAACACTTCCTGATATTTTTTGTACACCTCGCTCCCAAAACAAACAAAGACAACCTTTTTAATGGATTGGTTGGCAAGAAGAGAAGATTTAGTTTCACTTAAGGCAATATTTGTTGCCTTTTCCATAGGAAACCGGTAGGCACCCGTACTTATGGATGGAAAGGCGATCGTAACTGCACCGATCTCTATGGCTGCCTTAAAGGAATTTCTATAACAACTGGCAAGCAACTCATCCTCATCCCTGTTCCCACCGGACCAGATTGGACCGACTGTATGGATAACCCATTTGGCAGGCAATCGATACCCCTTTGTTACGCGGGCCTCGCCAGTTGGGCAGCCACCTATCTTTCTCGTTTCAGCAAGAAGTTCCGGACCAGCTGTCCGGTGTATCGCACCATCGACACCTCCACCGCCCAGAAGTGAAGTATTGGCAGCATTAACAATGGCATCCACCTCCATCTTTGTAATATCTCCCTCAACAATCTCTATTCTATCCCTTAATTCCTTTTCCATCCATCCCCTCCTGTTTTTGGAATCTCTTAGATAGAAATAGTTTAAAGCCCTTTTGAAGTCAAGAACAAGAAAGCAGGGCTTTTATTAGATTGTAATGGGAAAAAGATTCATTTAAAATGATTTTATGTTAACCATCGGTACACTACAGTTGAAGAACTGGCTAGTCCTGGCCCCAATGTCAGGAAGAACAAACCTCCCCTTTCGCCTGATCATAAAAAAAATGGGAGCAGGCCTTGTTATTACAGAGATGATTAGCGCTGTAGGCCTTTCCCGGGGGCAGGGAAAAACCCACACCTATCTTGATAGTCATCCTGCTGAAAGACCTGTTGCCGCCCAGTTATTCGGATATGAAACAGATTCAATGGCCATATCGGCTCAAATAGCAGCTGAAAAAGGGATGGATATTATTGATATTAACATGGGATGTCCAGTAAAAAAGGTTGTTAAGACAGGATCAGGAGCAGCTCTGATGCGCGATCCAAAGAAGGCAGCAAAGATTCTTTCTGCTGTGCGACAGAGCACCTCTCTTCCGGTGACAGTAAAGATCAGGGCTGGATGGTCCCCGGAAGAGGCAAATGCCCTTGAGATTGCAAAGATAGCTGAAGACTGTGGAGCTGATGGGATTTCCATTCATCCACGATTTGCCAGTCAAGGATTTTCTGGAGAAGCTGACTGGACATTAATTGGGAGGATAAAGAGGGCAATAAGAATCCCCGTTATCGGCAGTGGTGACATAACAGAGCCTTCATTAGCCCTAAAAATGCGCTCTGAAACAAACTGTGATGGGATTATGATTGGCAGGGCAGCATTGAGTAATCCATGGATTTTCAGGCAGATCTTAGATATGGAAGAAAAGGGGAGTTTTGATACTCCAGACCTCGATGACAGGCACCGGTTAATTATGGAGCATTATTCACTTCTCACAGAATATCTTGGAGAGAATAGGGCAACAAATGTCATGAGAGGCTTACTTCTTTTGTACACAAAGAGGCTTCCAAGTAGAGGATTTTTAAAGGGTTGCATCTCAGAGATAGATGGAAGAAAAAGACTAATCTCTGCTGTTGACAGGTATTTTGGAAATGTAAGAGAGGAGATGGAAAGTGAAGGTTAGATTGGCCAAAATTGCTGGATTCTGCATGGGTGTCAGAAGGGCAATGGAGATTATCCTGTCTGAGGCCAACAAAGGCGACGGAAAGCTCTTCACATATGGACCTCTAATCCATAATCAGCAAGTATTAGACCTCCTTCGATCTAAAGGTGTAAATGTTAAAGAGGATATTGATGAGCATGACAGAGGAAGGATAACTATCAGGGCCCATGGTATTACACCGACTGAAAGGGAGATGATAAGATCTTCAAATCTCAAGATAATTGATGCAACGTGTCCACGTGTGGCAAAGGTGCAGGGAATAATAAAAAGATACAATAAGAAAGGCTATACCCCGGTTATCTTTGGAGATTCCAGGCATCCTGAGATCATTGGCTTGATGGGTTATTGCAAGGGTCATGGGATAGTTATAGGTTCTGTTGAAGATGTGGAAAGGCTTCCTGAGAAGAGAATGTTAATAGTTGTATCCCAGACAACACAGGATGTAGATGCCTACAGAGAAATAACAGAAGCCATCAAAAGCCGTTATCCAGAGGCTATAATATTTGATACCATCTGTGATGAAACATACAAAAGGCAGAGGGAAGTGAGGTCATTGGCGTATAAGGTAGATAGCATGGTGATAGTTGGTGGATACAACAGCGGCAATACCAGACGGCTGGATCAGATATCAAGGTCAACAGGCAAACCTACGTTTCATGTTGAGACAGAAAAGGAGCTAAAAGGCTTATGGTTTTCCTCCACAGAGACCGTTGGAGTTACAGCTGGTGCATCAACACCCAACTGGATGATCAAGAATGTGACCGGCAGATTGAAAACCATGGGCAAAAGCAGGCAACACCCTCTTGGAAGTCTATTAAGAAAGGTATTCCTGTTTTTGCTCAAGACCAATATTCCTGTGGCCACAGGGGCTTTTTCCCTAACCTATGCCGGCCTTATGCTCTCAAAAGGAAATGCCGATCTCATCCATCCGTTTCTTGCACTGTTTTATGTCTATAGCATGCATGTTCTCAATCGTTTTCTTGATAAAGGGGCTAGTACATACAACGATCCTGGCATAGCCCTTTTCTATAACCAGCACAAAACTTTCCTCGTAGCTACCGCTCTCACGGGGATAAGTGCAGGGCTCATTCTCTCCCTGTATTTGGGCATATCTCAGTTCGTGCTTTTTCTTGTTTTAACTCTCCTCGGCGTAGCCTATAGCATTCCAATAATACCGCTGAGATTTAAATATCTCGGGCGGTATGCAAAGATAAAAGATCTTCCTGGATCAAAAACCATGGCAGAGGCATTGGCCTGGGGTATAATTAGTTCGCTACTCCCTATTATTGGATGGCCTGAGCCTTTTTGGCCTCGTGTCTTAATCTCCTTTTTCTTTGTCTCCTCCATGTGTTACGTGAGGTCTGGCCTCTTTGATATCCTCAATATTCAGGGAGATCTAATAGTAGGAAGGGAGACCCTTCCAATTGCCCTGGGAGAAGAGAAGGCATTGAATCTTTTGCTAGTGATAAACACCTTTTTTGGTATATTCATCCTGCTGTCAACATCTATTGGGATAGTTTCAAATCTGGGTCTTCTCCTTATCATCTGTTTTCTTAACTCATTTATCTATCTCACAGCATACCAAAAGGGCTGGATGAGGGATGGGTCTCGCTTGCAAGCCATTGCCGAAAGCAATCTTCTTTTGCCAGGGTTACTTGCCCTTATCTGGTCCGCCGTAGGCGGATAGAAAATGCCCAGGGTTAGCGTCATAATTCCAACATTTAACAGGTCCAAAAAGGTGGTAAGGGCAGTGACATCTGTCCTCAACCAGAGCTTCAAAGACCTTGAGATAATCGTAGTTGATGACAACTCAACTGATGATACCAATCATGCCCTCGCCAAATATAGATCCTCGATTACATACCTGAGAAAGCCAGTTAACCAAGGAGTATCAGCAGCTAGAAACATAGGAATTGAGAGCTCGGCTGCGCCCTGGATTGCATTCTTAGACTCTGATGATTACTGGCTTGGTGACAAGTTGCATGCTCAAATGGAGTTTGTTGATCGAAATTCTGAGACTGTAGCCTGCCAGACAGAAGAAATATGGATAAGAAGGGGTAGGCGTGTAAGCCCAAAAAGAAAACATAAAAAACCATCAGGGGATATATTTAGGCAATCATTAAAGCTATGTCTGGTTAGCCCATCAAGCGTTATTTTAAGGAGGTGTCTTTTTGAACAAGTTGGTCTTTTTGACGAAAGCCTCCCAGCCGCTGAGGACTATGACCTATGGTTGAGGATATCTTGCCGTTATCCCATTTACCTGATTGCCAAGGAGCTGGTTGTTAAGGAGGGAGGGCACGAAGATCAACTCTCCCAGCGATTCACTGGTATGGACCGTTTTAGGATCAGGGCCATAGTCAAGGTGATCCAAAGCGGAATGCTTTCTCCAGATCAAACAACGGCAGCTATGGAGGAACTATCTATCAAATGCAGGATATATGGAAAGGGGTGTATTAAAAGAGGAAGAAAAGAGGAAGGGAGTTTCTATCTGTCACTGCCTGAAAGGCTCGCCATTAGCAGTATCCAGTAAGGAGTAAGCAGTAGGCAGCTTGTATCGAATCTCTTCCTACTCCTTACTGCATACTGCCTACTCATCTGCCTTTCTCCAAAACTATTTTGTTATCCACAAAGGAGATCATCTTTATGTGGGCTTTAAGAACCCTCTGGTCTCCGAAGAGATTTATGATCTTGATCATCTCGCCTTCTTTGTGTAACTCATCCACATTTTCCAAAATAAGCTCCTCTTTTCCATCCTGAATAAGATAAGCCGATGCCTCACACATCTTTTTCTCCTGCTCTTATTATTTCAATGACTTGATCAATCAGATGGGGTAGAGGTTCACCAGATACGCCTACTATCTCAATCCTCTCCCTGGTGAATGGGATTAATATCTTTAGGGCCTTGCTTGATGAGATGGCCTTGGACATCCCCGGTGTTACTTCACCCATCATAGAATTGGCCATGATTATAGCCAATGGGCCAATTATCATATCAACCTCTGGGGCTGTTTTTGTAATGGCATTTTCCCCAGTAGCTCCTCGATTAGCGCCTGCCTTCATCATCTGAGAGGTGGCTACAGAATTTGTCCCCAAGGCAAGTATTTCTACCTCTTCGCCAAAGGCATCCCTTAATCTCTTTATTATGGCCCTTCCTATTCCGCCCCCCTGGCCGTCCATAACCATTAATAAACTCAAAGAAGCCCCCCGG
>JAPVWE010000073.1 GCA_028572035.1 Desulfobacteraceae bacterium
GCAGATAAGTCGTAGAAAAGACCAGGCCGGGAGCCTTGGAGCCGAAGAAAAGACTTCAAGGACGCGTGATATACATTCTAAGGCATTCACCCCCGGGCTCCTCTGCCGATTCTTGATAGAAACGCAATAAACCTACTTTTGACTTGACATGCCACTGCCGCCTTATCTATAGTTACTTTATAGCTAAATAATAGCTACATTCATAACCTGATGTAAGGGGTACACTCATGGACATAGTGAGCGAACTTTCGCGGATTTTAGGAGAAGAAAATGTATTTTCCGATCCTGTGGAATGTATGGCCAACTCACGTGATATGTCAGTCCATGTGGGCATACCTGATGTCGTGGTTTACACTCAGACCACTGAGCAGATATCTGCTATTATGCGGCTGGCCAATCAGGAAAGAATTCCCGTTACAGTTCAGGGTTCAGGGACAAGTGTAACTGGTGCTTCCCTTCCGGTAAAAGGAGGCATTCTCCTGGATGTCCACAGGATGAACAAGATTCTGGAAATCAATAAAGACAACTTTTATGCACGGGTAGAGCCGGGCGTCATCTGTATGGACCTCAACAAAGAGCTGGCCAAACAAAATCTCATGTTCCCCCCTAACCCTGGTAGTGAGCTCATTGCCACAATTGGCGGTATGATGTCTACTAATTCCAGCGGACATCGGGCGGTTAAGTATGGCACAGCCAGGGATTATGTGAAAGCTCTTAAAGTGGTGCTGGCTGATGGAGCTATCATCGAGACTGGCTCGAAAACCCCTAAAACATCCATGGGCTATGATCTTAACCATGTCTTTGCCAGCTCAGAAGGAACACTGGGTGTCATTACAGAGATTACTGTAAAGATTCAATCTCTCCCAGAATACACTGCCCTTGCCCTTGCAATCTTCCATGACCTGGACGCCGCTGGAAAAGCGGTCAGCAATATCATAACCTCGGGAATAAAACTCACTGCATGCGAGATATTGGATAAGTACAGTCTCAAGATTGTCGAAAACTATATTGATAAGGATGTGAGCAAGATAGAGGCCATGCTCATCATCGAGTCAGATGGTGTTAAAGAAACAGTTATCAGAGATATGGAGAGGATTGGTGACATATGCAAGAAATACAGCGTTGAAGAATTCACCTGGAGTGATGACCCGGCCAAGGCTGCCGAGATAATGGAGGCACGGGGAAAACTGGTGCCAACACTCTCAAGAATTAAACCTGGTAACAGGCTTGTTGCCATATCAGAAGATCCTGGCGTCCCCCCAACAAAAATCCCTGAAACGATCAAGGGGGCACAGGCAATAGCAGATAAATACAACCTACTGCTTACCACCTTTGGGCACATTGGAGATGGAAATGTCCACACCACCTTTGTAACTGATATGAGAAGCCAGGATGAATGGGACAGGCTCAAACCAGCGGCCGATGAACTTGCCGAACTTATCCTCGAGATGGGAGGCACTATTACCGCTGAGCATGGAACCGGTCTTGCCAGAGCGCCGTATATAGAAAAACAACTGGGCCCAGCATTGGAGGTTATGAGGGCCATCAAAAAGGCCCTTGATCCCAATAACATACTGAATCCAGGCAAGATGGGATTGGACGAGAAGAAACATGATATCTATGACTACTTTGCCTTTAAACCGCTCTTAGAGCACCCCGAGGGTCTCAACTCTTTTGGTTACGATGCGGACAACGAGATCCTTGCATGTATCAATTGCGCCTTCTGCCGCTTAGGTTGTCCCACCTATGACATTACCCAGCTCGAATCAAGAAATGCCAGGGGCAGGACCATTCTTGCCTTCAACTATATGACAGGACAAATTGAGCCCTCCAAGGAATTAGCAGAATCTTTTTATACCTGCACAACCTGTAATGCCTGTACCTATTTCTGCCCTGCCCGGATCAAGGTAGATGAGATTATTCAAAAAGGCCGCGAAAAGCTCTTTGCTGCTGGCGTTGCCCCTGAACCTATCATGGCACTGAGAGAGAGCATCCTGAACACAGATAATGTCTACGCCGCCAAAAAGGAAGACAGAATTGCTATTTATCCACCATCCATCAAGAAAAAAGTAGAAGCCGGTGAGCTAAGAAAAGACGCAGACACCCTCCTGTTTATGGGCTGTGTGTCAGGTTACCTGGATATGAAAATAGTTCCAAGCTTCTTTAAGATTATGGATGCCGCTGATGTAGATTACACAATGCTTGGAACAGAGGAGATTTGCTGTGGATTTCCATTACACCTGATGGGCGATCAGGAAGAATTTGAACGCAATGCCAGAAACCTCATTAATCGTATTAAGGAAACCGGAGCAAAAGACCTGGTAACGCCCTGTGCCGGTTGCTATAAGGCGCTCACGAAATACTATCCCGAGGCCGGGGACCTAGGGGTGGAGGTCTACCATTCCATTCATTATATGCAGAAACTGATCGATGGAAAAAAGCTCAAATTGGGCGGCGATCTTGGTAAAAAGGTTACCTACCATGATCCCTGCGACCTGGGAAGGACGTTTGAAATATTTGAGGAGCCCCGTGAGATACTAAAGGCTATCCCTGAAGTAGAGTTTGTTGAGATGGCCCGAAATCGCTTGATGGCCAGGTGCTGTGGAGGCGGTGGAAGTGTCATAGCCATGGAACCAGAGCTGGCAGCAAATATGGCAGCAGTGAGGATAAAGGATGCTATGGAGGTAGGGGCAGAGGTAATAGTCTCTGGTTGTTCCGCGTGCAAGGATAACCTGAGAAAAGGGGTAAAGGCCATTCCCAAAGATGAACGCCCAAAAATCAAGGTAATGGATATTACCGAAATGGTTGCTAATTCCATCTACGCAAAAAACTGCTAAAAAGGGGAATATAAATGACAACCAGTAAATGGATGCATGCAGGTACAATGGTTAAGGTGAATGCCATCAATTTCCCGGATAAATTAGGATGGCAGGACAAATATAAAGAGCATACCTTTAAGGAATGGAACGAGAGGGCCTGTAGAGTTGCTCATGGACTCTCCGGTATGGGTGTTGGCCATCAGGATAGATTTGCCGTATTAGCATACAATCGGGGTGAATGGATGGACATATATGCCGGATGCGCTAAGGGCGGACAGATAATTGTTCCCATAATGTTTCGCCTGGCACCTCCCGAGGTTGAATATATTGTCAATCATGCAGAATGCAAGGGGTTCATCGTTGAGAAGCCTTTTGTAGAGATGATAGACAGCATAAAGGATAAACTTCCTGTTCCCAGGGATGCCTATATCTACTTGGGAGAAGATCCTGTTCCAGATGGTTATACAGGCTATGAGGATTGGTTATCCAAGTCATCTCCGGAAGAACCTGCTGTAATGGTAGATGGGGATGACACCTGGACCTTTATGTATACCTCAGGAACAACAGGAAGACCCAAAGGCGCTATCAGAACTCATGAGGCCAATCATGCCCAGTATGTGCTCAATAATATAAATATGGGTGTGATGCCGACCGATAAGGTAATGCTGGTGATGCCCATGTGTCATGTGAATTCCATATTTTACTCCTTTCCCTACACCATGGTGAGTGCCCCGGTGTTTGTCTACAACATGGTTAGCTTTGATCCTGAAGACCTGCTCAGGACAATAGAAAAATACAAGATTACCTTTACCTCCCTGGTGCCCACACACTACATCATGGTGCTTGCCCTACCAGATGAGGTGAAAAAGAACATAGATGTATCTTCCATCCGCCAGCTATTAATATCCTCTGCCCCTGCCAGAGAAGATCTAAAGCTTGCGATCATGGATTATTTCAAAAATGCAGAGCTTTGGGAGGCCTATGGTACAACAGAGGGTGGTCTGATAACCCTCCTAAGGCCAGAAGATCAGTTTGAAAAGCTTGGCTCTATAGGCAAAGAAATCTTTGGCACTGACACCATTAAATTGCTCGATGAGAATAGAAATCCCGTGCCGGATGGTGAGGTAGGTGAAATCTTTTACAGAACCCCCATGATCTTCAAGGAGTACTGGAAAGGGTCAGAGAAGACCAAAGAGGCCTTTGAAGGTGAATGGTCGAGCGCTGGAGATATGGGCAAAAGGGATAAAGATGGTTTCTATACCCTGGTTGACAGGAAAGCAAACATGATCATAACCGGTGGGGAGAATGTGTTTCCATCTGAGGTAGAAAGTGCTCTCGGGGCCCACCCCGCTGTTAAGGATATCGCAGTAATAGGCATCCCTGATAAGAAATGGGGTGAGGCAGTAAAGGCAGTTGTCATCCTGCACGATAACTATGAGCCAGGCCATGATCTTGCAAAGGATATTATTGATTTTACCAAAGGTAGGATTGCAGGCTTCAAGAGACCAAAATCCGTTGATTTCATTAAGGAAGAAGAGATGCCAAGGACAGGTACCGGCAAGATTTTACACAGAATCCTGAGAGAGAAATACGGCAAGTGGAGTGACACCTAAAAAAGTAGGCAGTAGGAAGTAGGCAGTAAGCACCAAGAAAGATTCGTAACCATTACTGCTTACACCTTACTGCTTAATATGGGGGCGGCAGAAAAAGATTATCACTAAAAGCATTACAATTCCAGCAAGTTCCAGAAGTTACGAAATGTATAAATAAGGAGGAAAAAAGAGATGTTGACAAAAGCGTTTATACCTTACAAGGGCTATTATTCAACCCCTTTCTGTCGCTGGCAGGGGACCATGGCCAATGAAAATTCTATCGTCCTGGGGGCAACTACGGCCAAAAGGTGGCTGACAAAAAACAATTTTGACCCCACTATGCTTGACTATGTGTATCTTGGAATAACCATAGCACAACACTACCTTTTTTATAGCCATACCTGGGCAGCAGGCATGTTAGTGAATGGTACCAAGGATCTACCTGCCCTCATGGTCAATCAGGCATGCACCACCTCAACCACCTGTATCCATCTTGCGGCCGTAAATATAGAGGTCGGAACGTATCAGACAGCATTTGCCCTGATGACAGATCGCGCCTCCAATGGCCCTCACACTGTCTGGCCACAGCCCCTCGGTCCGGGTGGAGAGGTGGAATCAGAAAACTGGATGATGGACAATTTTAGCAGAGATCCCTGGGCAGGTCAGAAAATGATCCAGACAGCTGAAAATGTGGCCAAAGAACTGGGGACAACAAGGGAGGAATGTGATGCTGTCACCTTGAGGAGATATGAACAATACCAGGATGCCCTGGCCAATGACAGGGACTTTCAGAAGAGGTACATGTTTGCTCCGGAGGTCAGAGTCTCCAGAAAGAAGACCGTTCTGGTGGAAGAAGATGAAGGCGTTACACCGACAACAGCCGAAGGCCTGGCTAGACTCAAACCGGCCGAACCGGGAGGTGTCCATACCTATGCCGCGCAGACATTTCCTGCAGATGGCAACTGCGGTCTCATAGTAACCACCAAGGATAAGGCCAAAGAGCTCAGTGCAGATCCAAATGTTGAGATCCAGATTGTCTCATACGGTTTCGCAAGGGCCAAAAAGGCCTATATGGCTTTGGCCGTTGTTCCTGCAGCAGAGATGGCACTTGAAGAGGCAGGGATAAAGGTAGATGACCTCAAGGCCATCAAGACCCACAATCCCTTTGCCGTTAATGATATAAATATGGCCGCGAAGATGGGATTTGATGTCAATTGGATGAACAACTATGGATGTTCCATGATCTATGGGCACCCTCAGGGTCCCACGGCAGGCAGGAACATTGCCGAGTTATTGGAGGAGGTCGTAATGCACGGCGGTGGCTATGGCCTCTGGGCTGGATGCGCAGCAGGCGATACAGCAGCAGCCATGGTATTTAAGATAAGCTAATCAAAGTTATAAGTGTCTAGACTTTTTCACCGGCTATTACAGCCGCTCCAAGCGCGCCTGTCAGGTGAGGCTCAGGTGGAACAATAATATCAAAACCTACGATCCCTTCAACTGCTTTAACAAGACCTATATCTCTTGGCCCACCGCCAACAAGGGCATAATCCTTCTCAATCCCTATCCTCTCTGCCAGGCTATTAATCTGGGCTGCCAGAGCCCTGTGGATCCCGGCCAGAAGATCCTCCTTTGCCACCCCCTCAGCTATCCTTGATATCGCCTCAGTCTCTGCAAAAACGGCGCAGCCGGTGTTAAAATCTATCCTCTTCTGGGATTGTAAGGATAAGGCCCCCATATCTTCCACCTTTACCTGTAATACCTTAGCAATCACCTGTAATATTCTTGCGCATCCTCCAGCGCACTTGCCACTCAATAGAAAACTCAGCGTGTTTCCTCTTTCATCAATTCGAAAGGCCTTACTAAAGAGACCGCCAACATCAACGACTGTTCTTACCGAGGGGAAAAGATAAGAGATCCCCTTACTGTGGCAGGATATGTCTGTTATTTTATCATCTGCAAAGGTGACACTCTTTGCGCCGTATCCAGTAGCAACGGCATAAACAATATCTTTCGAGGAGAGGCCCGCCTTGGAAAGAAGGCCCTTTTTGACTTTATCAGCGGTGAGTCTATAATTTCCCCCGGAGGGAACCACAAAAGATCCCAAGATCCTTTGATCACACATAACTATCCCCTTTGAGAAGGCAGAACCAATATCAATGCCGAACACATATGCCATCAATTCTTTCACCTGCCCTGCCAAGCCGGGTCCAAATTAGGACTAAGAAAAGGCACTAATCCAGCCTCTTTCTAAACCTTTTGACTGAGCTTGTAAAAACAATCAAACCAAGAATCATCAAAGCCAAGAATTGGGGCCATAGCACCTCCAGTCCCACCCCCTTCAAAAAGACGCCCCTTATGATGACCAGGAAATACCTCAGGGGATCCAAATAGGTCAACCACTGAACCACCGTAGGCATGTTGGCGATAGGGAATACAA
>JAPVWE010000074.1 GCA_028572035.1 Desulfobacteraceae bacterium
ACCAAAACTCAGGGCAGACTCTAAGGTCAAAAAGGCTTATTCAAAAGCACGGCTTTGACTTCAGGTTCGACCCAGAGGCTTGCATGCAGTGCCAGGGGAAATGCTGTAATGGGGACAGAGGCAATATCTTCGTAAACAGCAAAGAGATAGAGGCTATATCCAAATTTTTGGGAATTGAGATTTCTGGATTTATAGAGGAATATCTCATAAAGGTGTCTTATAAGATCTCCATAAAAGAGATAAAAACAGATAAGAATTATCCTTGTACTTTTTTTGATAATAAAAGGAACAGATGTTCTATCTATCCCGTCAGGCCTAATCAGTGTAGGACATTTCCATTTTGGAGTTACTATAAAGATAAACCAGATGAAGCGGCCAGAGAGTGTCCCGGAGTATCATTGTGTGAAAGATGAAATAAGACGAATTCTTGCCAATCTGTTCAAGTTATCAAAAAAAGGGAAGAGGTCGCATATTTTTTTGAGGGTTTAGCGCGTGTTTTGAATACACCATGAGGCTACAATGAGCATCTTATTCGAACCTATTAAAATAAAGGACGTGGAGCTGCGAAACCGGTTTGTGCGGTCAGCCACCTATGACGGCTGTGCAGATAGAACCGGTCAGGTGTCTGAAGGGCAGATCAGTATCTTTGCAGAACTTGCCGATGGTGGGGTCGGTTTGATTGTAACGGGCATTGCCTACGTTCATCAATCTGGTCAAAATTTACCGTTTCAAAACTCCATCGCCAGTGACGATTGCATACCAGGCTTGAAACGATTGACCACCGCTGTCCACGATAGGAGAGCAAAGATTGCTGTTCAGCTCTTTCATGCGGGCAGAGAAGGGGCTAGGTTTCTTAAGGGGAAAAACGAGCAGGCTATAGCACCATCGTTTGTCTCTAACGATCCCTACTTTACAGAACAATACCGCCCCATGACCGAGGATGAGATTTGGGATATGATCCGGGCATTTGGCGATGCGGCAAAAAGAGCCAGAGACGCGCAATTTGATGCTGTTCAGCTTCACGGCGCCCATGCTTTTTTACTGAGTCAATTTCTTTCCCCATTTACAAACCAGCGTGACGACCACTGGGGAGGCACTCTGGAGAAGCGTCTCCGCTTCCACCGGAAAATATACCGGGACATTAGATCAAAGGTGGGTGAGGATTACCTGGTGCTCATAAAAATCGGGGTCCAAGACGGGTTTCCAGGAGGACTTGCCTTTAGCGAGGGAAACCTGGCGGCCCAGCTTCTTGCCCAGTGGGGGTTTGATTCCTTGGAGATCAGCCAGGGGTTGAGAGGTAAACCCTATGAGGGTACAGAATTTCGAACCAAAATCAACAGCCTCGACCGCGAGGGCTACTTTCGGCATTGGTGCAAACAGATAAAAAGTCAAGTGGACGTGCCTGTCATGATGGTAGGCGGCTTGAGGACCTTTGAACTCATGGAAGAGGTTATCCAAAAGGGCGAGGCGGATTATATCTCCTTAAGCCGTCCTCTCATTAGGGAACCTGGTATTATCAATGAATGGAAGAGGGGTGACTGCCACAGAGCAACATGCATATCATGCAACAAGTGCTTGGAAGCCCTCAGAAAGGGAGAGGCACTCCATTGCATTCAACAAAAGATTCAAGAGAATAGTTGATCTTAACCTCAATACGATAGGCCATGAGACCACATAACAACCAGGCGGAGTTGATGGCAAGTGAAAAGAATTCCTGATATTATATGTGCTTCGATATTCTGTTTATCATTATTTGTCCCCTATTCATTTGCCACAACTGATGAAAAGGATGAGATTACTATTGTCATTCCAGCAAGGGCTATGGTCAAATTCATTAATGATATCCTACCAATTAAAATAATCAAGGATAAGAAATTCTCGGGGGTTATCTGGATTAAATCAGTTGATAAATTAAAACTAGAAATAGATAAGGTGTCATTCTCTGTAAATATATATGGGGAAGATATTAAATATACAGGTAGAATTGGTAACCTATCAACGAGCTTAAGCTTTGGCAATATTGATACATCACTCGATTGTGATGCCTCAATTAGATATGATAAAGAAAAAAGTATACTGTATATAAGACCTAAGATTGTGGAAAGAAGAAATAGAAATAAGGTCTTACTGCGGCTGTTGGCAGAACTAATAGATAAAGAATATCCAGTTGAGATCCAAAAACTGAAACCAATAATCACTAGATTTGGTGACAAATCAGTGACAATAGATATGGATATTTCAAATGTCTATGCTGTACATAATAGATTGTTTATTGGAATAAGACCTAGTGTAAAGAGTAAGAATGAATAAGGTGAAAAGGTTATGAATATAGCTTACTTACTGCATAGTTGTAACATTAAGCTTCATGATGCGCTTATGCAAACTTTTGCTCCTTCTGGAGCTGCTTATGAATAATTCTGATGTTATCAAACGTTTGTCTGAACGATTAGGGCTGTCGCAACGTGAAATTAGGCGGTTGCTGAAACGCAGCACTGAGATTTTCAAAAAAACGCTTGATGAAGATCTCAGCTTTACCATTCCCGAGTTCGGTACTTTTGGGACGCATGTCCGGCAGAAGCGAAAAGCCTATAATCCCCACCACAAAGCATTTATGATGCTGTCCCCAAAACGGGTCGTGTCTTTTCATCCCAGTTCGGTCCTCAAAGGCCACGTAAAAGCCCAGAGGGTTGATAATGAGTAATAAAATAACCTTTTCGGATTTGGTAGGGCGCATTGCTGAGGAGACCGGGACCTCGAAGCGACTGATCCATGACTTGCTCAAAGAAACGGCTGCCGTTGCTAATGAGGGCCTTCTGCGCGATGGCCGTGTAAGCATTACCGGTCTCGGCATTTTCAAATTGAGATGGAGAGATGCACGACAAGGCATAAATCCCCAAACCGGTGAGCCTATCGAGATTCCCGCCCAAAACCGAGTTTATTTCAAATCGGAGGCAGCTTTACGTAGGTTTATCAACCGAAGCTACCAGCATATGAAACCTGAGATTATCCGCTATGATATTAAGCCAGCTCCTTCAATCCCGAAATCAAAAGGCTTGTTCTTTTGGAGAAAACGGTCTACGTTAGGATGGACCGCAGGCCTTTTGGCGCTCTTCTTGCTTATGCTGGTGGGTATGTTTTCTCTCTTTCGACCATCTTACGAACCAGCCCCTCCAGTTGAAGAGACGACACAACCCGAACCGCCTCGTACGTACGGGATACCTATTGAAGAATTAACCGAGAAAAGAAAGCAAATCCAACCCGTCCCAAAGCCTGATCTTTCACCCGCGTCGGTAGGCAAGCCTGGGGCTGTGCACAACGTTCAGCACGGAGATAGCTTTTGGACTATTGCGAAGGTCTTTTACGCAGATCCATATCTATGGCCCAACATCTTCCGTGTCAATGTCGAGGTTGTTGAGAATCCCGATGTGTTGGAAGTGAATACAACTATTCATGTCCCGCCGCTGGAAGGTACGGTTGGAAGTCTGAGCAAGAAGGATATTATGAATATCATCGATGGGTATATGCAAGCCTATTTGGCCTATCGCCGGGTGAATAAAACCAATGCCCGCCATTACCTTTGGGTAGCCAAGCAGTATAACGTACCAGAAGTATTGGAACAATACGAAGATAAGATTGATGCATCGGATCGGGACTTTATTCTACGGATCAAAGGTTCCGCCCGGATTAAATGATTCCCTGCGTGTGAGTGCAACCACAGTTTAATGAGTGGCGACCAGGGACCCAGTGCTAATTTTTGAACATCAAAACAGTAGAAGGCAATGGAGCATACATGAAATTCTTCAAATATCATGCACTCGGAAATGACTATATCGTGTTGAATCCTGCCGACGTTGGCAACCAGTTAATGCCCCCCCAAATTCGATTGATTTGCCATCGCAATTATGGCATTGGGGCTGATGGTATTCTTTTTGGCCCCCTTGAGTCCTCAGAATGTGACTTCGCTCTGCGCATCTTTAACCCAGACGGCAGCGAGGCAGAGAAAAGCGGCAACGGTTTGCGAATCTTCTCCCGGTATCTCTGGGACAGTGGGCTGGTTCAGGAGAGAGCATTCACGATACTGACTGCGGGAGGCAAGGTCAGTGCCCAAGTGCACAAAGGGGGCAGAAATGTCACCGTGGACATGGGTAGAGTCAGCTTTGACAGTCGCCAGATACCTGTTGAGGGACCGTCCAGGGAAGTCATGAACGAGGCAATCCTTGTTGATGGACAGAAGCTACTCCTTTGCGCAGTCACTATTGGGAATCCACACTGTATCATTCTTCGCGATGAGGTTACTGCGGAAGAAGCCCAAAAATGGGGCCCTCAAATCGAAAAAGATCCCCGCTTTCCAAATCGAACCAATGTTCAGTTCATGAAAATTCTGGATCGTGACAACATTCAGATCGAGATCTGGGAACGAGGGGCAGGGTATACCCTGGCCTCCGGCAGTAGTAGTTGTGCAGCAGCAGCCGTTGCCTACAAGTTAGGGTTGTGTGACTCTCAAGTAGCTGTCCACATGCCTGGAGGTATCATTGAGATCACCATCTCAAGGGACTTCTTGATTTCAATGAGCGGACCAGTCACCAAGGTTATCGATGGAACCATCTCAGACGAAATGTTCAGTCAAACCCTCTAATCAACCGTTGGAGCGGATGGGAAAAGCCGTAAATCCAAGAGATGGCAAACACGTGCGGCCCGATTTAAAGGTCCTTAAAAAATAGTTATGTATCCCGTGCTGCCCGCCAGAGCAGAATAAGTGTGGTAGCCCCTAAAACCATGTTCGGTATCCACATGGCCAATACAGGGTTCAATTTGTCTGTTTCGCCTAAACTATCTGATACAAATAGCAGAATGTAGTAAACCATGAAGACAGCAATGCCGAGGGTAATCCCCCAAGATCTTCCTCTTGCCCTCCTCATTAAACCGAGAGGCAGACCAATTAGGCCCAGAATCAGGCAGGTAAAAGGAATAGAGAACTTCCTCTGTAATTCTATGACGGCTTTATTGTGTCTGACTGTTCCCTTTTTGGTCTCTTTGATGTGGCGCCTGAGCTCAGATATGGACATCTCCTTTCTGCCTTTCCTCAGTGAGGAGAGTCTACTCATTATGTCAGAAAGCTCTATATTCAAGTCATAAGTTTTAAATCGCATCACCCTGGATGAATCTAAGTCCTTACTTACCATAAAAACCGATCCATCAATGAGATGTAGATTCAGGGACATCTGTTCTGGGTTTGAACTTATCCTTCCTTGCTGAGCGATGATGGTGTTGGAAAGGGCTGGGTCCCTCTCATCAAATATAAACACTTCCTTCATTGTTTGGTCATGAGCAGATATATGATTGGCGTAGAGCATTACATTAGGGATACTGTCATTGAATATGCCTTGCTTGATTCCTATGCTTATGTTCGATCTGGCTATCTCAAAGAGGACCTTTGCCATGGAATAATTACTACTAGGAATCAAATAGATGGCTATAAATGAGGCAAAAAGATAGCTGATTATAGAAAACGTCACTACTGAGGGCATAATCTGACACAGGCTGATTCCACATGACTTTAAGGCGATTATCTCATTGTCTTCATTAAGCCTCGAAAAGGCGATCAGAGAGGCCAAAAGGGTTGCCATGGGTAAAGTATAATAGAGAACATAGGGTATCGTGTAGGCGGCTATTAGCAGAACCTGTGATGGGCGTGTTCCATGATTGACCATCCATTCAGTTAGCTTTAATATCCTGCCAGCAAGCACAAGAAAGGTAAACACAATAAGGCTGGTCGTAAAATTAGGGATCATCTCCTTAAAGATATAGATATTAATAATTCTCTTCATAAAAACACCACATCAAAAGAGAAGGGTTACTGTGAACCCTACTCCATCAGCAACAGGAGCGGGAGCGATAACAACCTTTTTCTTCTCTGTCTCCCCTTTCTCTACGCAGTCAGCTGCCAAATATGCCATCCACCAGCCCAATGCCGCTTGGGAGAAATAATGAGAATTATCATTTATCCTTGACCACCCAGTTAGCATTGATCCCAAATAGAAGAAATACTTCAGGTATGGGTTTTCTGTCATCTTGGCTGCTGTAATAAAGGGAACAGCTCCCATAAAACTGTGCCCACTCACCCCGTTGTCGTCATTGAGAGGCCTCCAATGAGAGTCGTCTTCTTTTGGCCTAGAAGCTCCAAGGGATATCTGCAAGAAAAGCATTGGAGGAGCTCCCACCAAAATTGTTCTTAGGGACCTTTTCCCCCATTCACCTGTCGTGGAACCCACTTCTATATCTTTGGTTAGCTCCCCAAGAATAGCAGCCCCTAAATAGACAGGAACGGTTATTCTCCCGTCTCCAAATGGCTTTACCGCTCTTGAAAAGTTGTCAGTGTCTCCGTCCCTCAATGACCCCTGGTCCCAACCTTGAACTTCCCCATCTATTGATGTATTGGCCAGCACTCCAGCTATTCCTATCCCTATTGCCAGATATTTTAAATTCTCTACAGCATAAAAGTTCCGATAATCTTCGTATATTGTGTCTTTCATTTCCTCTATTCTACCAACTATCCCTTCCTCTGTCCAAGCACCAGATGGAAGAATCAACAGAGTTATCACAAAAAATGCTGCCCCAAAGTTCTGCATTTTATTTCTTTTGTTTACCCTGTCAACACATTGCCCACAACCGCAGGGTAACGTCAAAGTCCAGGGGATGGGTATCTTTTTTTTGATTATGCCCCTGGCCCAGACCTGGCTTATAAGGCATGAGTAGGTAGAATTCAGCTGAGAAATAATATAGTGATCATATGATATTCCAGAGACTTCGCGCCTCCCGATCCCGTCCCGGTCTCGGGACG
>JAPVWE010000075.1 GCA_028572035.1 Desulfobacteraceae bacterium
CATTAAGATTGGGTTAAGTCCTGTGATCCTGGATTTGATGGAAAAAGGGATAATTACAGGTCTAACCATGAACGGTGCCGGTATTATACATGACCTGGAGGTGGCCATGGTGGGCGCCACATCAGAATATGTGGACTCTGAACTCCCTCACGGCAAATTTGGAATGGCTAAAGAGACAGGGGAGTTTCTTAACATGGCAATCAGGGAAGGGGCCAAGAAAGGGGACGGATTAGGCTATTGTGTTGGGAAAAGTGTTCTTGAGGCATCCTTTCCTTATAACAAGTTTAGTCTATTAGCTGGGGCCGCGAGAATGGATGTCCCTCTTACAGTGCACGTAGCTATAGGTACGGATATTATCCATTTTCATCCGGCTGTAGACGGGTCTGCAATAGGAAAAACCTCACATCTTGATTTTCGAATCTTTGCTACTTTAGTCTCACATCTAGAAGGTGGTGTATATATCAATCTTGGTTCAGCGGTTATCTTGCCTGAAGTATTCTTAAAGGCCCTTACCCTGGTGAGAAACCTGGGGTTTAATGTCAAGAGGTTTACAACAGTCGACATGGACTTCATAAGGCATTATAGGCCTATGAATAATGTAGTTAAGAGGCCGACCCTTGAGGGTGGCGAGGGATTTTCTCTAACTGGGCACAATGAGATTATGTTTCCCCTGCTTGTAGCAGCCATGATTGAATCTTTGGAGAATGATAAAGTTGTCTCTTAAGAAATTGAAATGGTAGAAGACGTGATCAGGGTTGGATTCGGATACGATGTTCATAGGCTGGTTGAGGGAAGGCCTCTGATTTTAGGAGGTGTTAAGATTCCATATGTGAGAGGTCTATTAGGTTACTCTGACGCAGATGTTTTGACTCATGCCGTTATCGACGCCATCCTAGGGGCCCTTGGTAAGGGTGACATTGGTCGCCATTTTCCTGACTCCGATCCAGCCTACAAAGGAGCGGATAGTCTTTTTCTTCTAAAAAAGGTAGTGAAGATTGCTCATGATGAGAGATTTGCTATCAACAACCTTGATGCCACTGTTGTTGCCCAAGAACCAAAATTAACAATATATCTGAATGATATGGAAGAGAGGTTGTCAGGTGTTCTAGAGGTTGACCCTCAGGTGGTAAACGTAAAAGCAACCACCACCGAGGGCCTGGGCCTTTGCGGCAGAGAGGAAGGTCTGGCTGCCTATGCAGTAGTAACACTGAGAAGTGCCTAAAGTGAGCTAAAGTTAAGATGATCTACTTCCCAAACTTTAGGCACTTTAGGCACTTGTAATTTTAGGCACTCACTGTTAAGGAACATGCCCCTCAGGTTATATAACTCAGCAAGCAGGAAAAAAGAGGTCTTTGAGCCAATAAAGAATGGTCAGGCTGGTATCTATGTCTGCGGGGTTACTGTCTATGATCTGTGCCATATAGGACATGCCCGCTCGGCCATTGTTTTTGATGTCTTGGTTAGATATCTGAGGGCCATAGGCTTTAAGGTTACCTATGTTAGAAATTTTACCGATGTTGATGATAAGATCATTGAGCGGTCAAAAAAAACCGGGCAGGACACCATTACCCTGGCAGAAAGGTATATACATGCCTTTCACGAAGATATGCTTGTCTTAGGTGTGCTTAATGCTGATATAGAGCCAAGGGCCACGGAACATATTAGTGATATTATTGATATGATTAGACGGCTGGTTGAAAAAGGATTTGCCTATGTTGATGATGCCAATGTCTACTTTTCTGTTGAAAACTTTGATAGTTATGGTCAGCTTTCAGGTCGCCGACTGGAGGAGATGGTTGCCGGAGCACGGATTGCTGTTGATGAGAAAAAGAAACATCCTATGGATTTTGTTCTCTGGAAAGGGGCAAAACCAGGGGAGCCCAAGTGGAACAGTCCTTGGGGTGAGGGAAGACCAGGATGGCATATAGAATGCTCTGCAATGAGCTGCAGGTATTTAGGGGCAAATTTTGATATACATGGCGGGGGTCGTGATCTGATATTCCCACACCATGAAAACGAGAGGGCCCAGGCAATAGCGGCCAATGGAGTCAGTTTTGCAAATTACTGGATACACAACGGTTTTGTGACTGTGGAATCGGAAAAGATGTCTAAGTCGCTGGGTAATTTTATTACTATAAAGGATGCTCTTCAGTTATATCACCCCCAGGAGTTAAGGCTCTTTTTGCTTTCTAAGCACTATAGGAGTCCGTTGGATTTTTCCCGGTCTGCCATATTGGAAGCCAGGTCCGGGCTCATCAGGATTTACAGGACTCTTCAAAGATTAGAAGAGATAGTCGGGCCTTCTAAAGCTGATTCAAGAGGGACAATCACCCCGTTTTTGCCTACAGTAGATGGACATGGCTTTAAGGACAACTTTAAAAGTGTTATGGATGATGATCTTAATACAGCGGCGGGATTAGGACTAATCTTTGATAAGGTAAGGGATATCAATAGAGTCATAGATTCATCGGTCCGAAACAAGGATGTCAAATCCCAATTGATTAAGGAAAGAAGTGATCTTCTTGACTGTGGTAAGGTCCTGGGCCTTCTTGAAGAGGAACCATCTAAACTCTTTCAGGAGATAGTAAAGACTCCCTCTGAAATAGACACCGAAGAAATTGAGAAAATGATCCAAGAGAGGGATGAGGCAAGAAGGGCAAAAGATTGGGCTCGGGCCGATGCTATCAGGGAGGAACTATCCGGAAAGGGCATTATCCTTGAAGATGGACCAAAAGGTACAAAATGGCGATTCAGGATCGAGGGGAAACATAAAACCCAATAAACACAACAAACACAAGTGCAACGGTCTTCAGCTTTTCAGCTTATCTCTGAATTTGTACCAAAAGGTGATCAACAACATGCCATTGATGCCCTTGGTAAAGGGGTAGAAGAAGGGCTCAGGCATCAGGTACTGCTTGGTGTAACCGGCTCTGGAAAGACATTTACCATAGCCAATGTCGTGGCACAAGTCAAAAAACCCACCCTTGTTATTGCTCCTAACAAGACCTTAGCAGCCCAGCTTTATGGGGAATTCAAAAATCTTTTTCCAAACAATGCAGTTGAATATTTTGTGAGCTACTATGATTATTATCAACCCGAAGCATATGTTCCTCAAACCGATACCTATATACAGAAAGATGCCTCTATCAACGAGCAGATTGATAAGATGAGGCATTCGGCAACCAGATCCCTTCTGGACAGGGATGATGTTCTTATTGTAGCCAGTGTATCATGCATTTACGGGCTTGGCTCCCCTGAGGCCTATCATGGCATGCTCCTGTACGTAGAAAAAGGTGATTATATAAGCCGAGAAGATGTCCTCAAGAAATTGGTGGAAATTCACTATGAAAGGAGTGACCTTGACTTTCATCGCTCATCTTTTAGGGTTAGAGGTGATGTGGTGGATATTTATCCAGCATACGAGGATTACTCCTCTATCAGGCTAATATTTTTTGGCGATTGTGTTGAACGTATTCAGGAGATTGATCCACTTAGCGGTCACATTATGCAAGAGCTGAGCCGTGTGGCCGTATACCCGGCCAGTCATTATGTGACCACATCGGCTAAGAGACAAGAGGCCGTCCAGGATGTTAGAGAAGAGCTCACCAGAAGGATTGAGCATTTTAAAAAGGAAGAGAAATGGATTGAGGCACAAAGAATCGAAGAGAGGACCCTCTATGATTTAGAAATGATTGAGGAGATGGGTTATTGTCATGGCATAGAGAACTATTCCAGGCATCTGACAGGTAGGAAGCCCGGCGAGCCACCCCCAACACTTCTTGACTATTTTCCAGGTAATTCCCTTATTGTCTTAGATGAAAGCCATATTACGGTCCCCCAGCTCGTAGGTATGTTCAGGGGCGATAGATCAAGGAAAGAGACATTGGTTGAATTTGGTTTTCGCCTTTCCTCTGCCCTTGATAACAGGCCCCTGAAGTTTGAGGAATTTGAATCTCGAGTCAACCAAATAATCTATGTTTCTGCCACCCCAGGTCCATATGAATTGGATAAAGCAACCTACGTGATCGAGCAGATTACTAGACCGACGGGACTGATAGACCCGGGGATCTCAGTCAAACCTGCAAGCAGCCAGGTGGATGGTCTATTAACGGCTATCAGGGATGTCGTAGGTGCTGGTCAGCGTGTTTTGGTCACCACTCTCACAAAAGCTATGGCCGAAGATCTCACTGAGTACTATGCAGAATTGGGTATTAGGGTCAGGTACCTTCATTCTGACATAACTACCATTGAAAGGACGGAGATCATCAGGGACCTCAGGCTTGGAGTCTTTGACGTCCTTATTGGAATCAATCTTTTGAGGGAGGGTTTGGATCTGCCAGAGGTCTCGCTGGTGGCAATTCTGGATGCAGATAAAGAGGGTTTCTTACGATCTGAGAGGTCTCTTATCCAGACCTGTGGGCGTGCTGCCAGAAATGTGGACGGTAAGGTCATCTTTTATGCTGATGAGGTCACACCGTCCATGAGAAAGGCAATTGATGAAACTAACAGGAGGCGGCGATTACAGAAAAGATATAATGAAGCACACGGGATTACCCCGGAATCAATCAAGAAGGATATCTCTGATATCCTGAGCTCTGTTTATGAGGCAGACTATGTGAGTATTCCCACTGTCTCAGAACCAGAGGAGGAATACATATCACTTGATAATTTAGCCAAGGTTATGAAATCACTAAAGAAAAAAATGCTTGATGCAGCCAGAAGGTTAGATTTTGAGGAGGCGACTCACCTGCGGGATCGGATATCCCATTTGGAAAAAAGGGAGTTGGCCCACAGGGATTCATCACTTTTTTGAATCCATGATCTTCTCCAGGGTCCACAGATCCTCATCTTGGTCATATCTAATAAGATAGATCTTCTGATCATTGGCCAATATCTTGAAATAGCTGTGATCTATCCCGTACCATCGGTCCACAATTTCCTCCACTATTAGCTTGCGGCCTCGGAGGGTAAAATCAATCGGTCGCTCATTCACCTTATATCCAGAATAGCAACTAACGTGGATAACCTTTAGACGTGAATCAATTTTCATATGTAATTAAAGTATTATTTCTCTGTGAGCTTATCTACCATGTTCAACTTCTTGTATATGTTGTCTCTTATCCAGTGGGAATCCCACCACTCTATTGGGTTGACAGCACTACCATGTACCATAAAGCCGAAATGTAGATGATCACCGGTTGCGAGGCCTGTTTTACCGGTAGCGCCAATTGTATCCCCCTTATTGACTGACTGATCGACATTTACATCAATCCTGCTTAAGTGACCATACATAGTGTAAAGGCCCTGCCCGTGATCAATTACCACTGTTTGGCCATAGATTCCAAAATCTCGGGCGTAAATAACCCTGCCACTATTGGCAGCCTGCACAGGAGATCTGGCCAATGATGCCAGATCAACACCCAGGTGTACTCCCTTATCTATTAATTTACCTTTGTAATAGTAGATTCTCTGATCAGCAAACTTGGCCATTGTGGCGGCATTTTTCATTCTCAGCCAGGGCCCATCCCACAGCTTTTCTTTTGTTGCTGATTGGCAAAGTTCTTTTATTCCAGCATAACTTTTCTCTCTCAATTCTCTATTGATGTGCAGATATTTCTCAATCTTACTTTTACCTGGCTCAAATATGTCAGGGGGAAAAGAGGAGATTATGTTATCTAAGAGTCGGTCTGATATTCTTATCTTATCCTTGCGAAAGCGTTTTTGCCTGATATGATAGAAGAAGACCTTTTTTGTTTCATTATCAGCCCTATCTTTTGCCCAGAGATACAGAGTATTATCTTTCTTGAAATTGTAGGGAACAGCAAAGTAAGAGATATATATTCCAGTTTGAGGATCGTTCATAAAAGGTATACCGGGAAAAAAAAGATCATTCACTAAAACACCGCTTTGACTTGTGTCGGTTGAGATCCTGTAAATGATCAGACCGGAGCCCCCTATATTAACGTTATGGCTTCTGCTGATGGGTGTTATTGAGGGAGGGATTGTGTCCACTATCATTTTATGTTCAATTACTGTCAGATTTCCATCGCCACCTCTCCTTTTGGAGAAATCATGAACCTCGATGATAAGACTGGCCTGTCCCTGTACCAGATGTAATTTAATTGGATCTAGTGTAAATTCCTCCTTAAAGGTACGGATCCCCCTTTTGTTGAAGAGTCCATCATATGGAAAACTCTTTTTCAGGATAGGAATAACAGGGCCATCCTGTTTCACGCTCACCTTTACTGTTCTCAGTCCCATCTTTAGGTCAGAAACCGTTGCATTGAAGGTAATACTTTTACTCAAATAATCTGGTAATGGTTCCAGATGAGCCTGCGGTTTTTCGCCTTCAAAGATAGTCATCAAGAGCCAGATGAGAAGGATAACAATAAGAACAGCGGGCAACAGTGCAATTATAAACCTTGAACTTTTAATCCTTGACTTTTCCATTTTTTATATATTAACCCTTTCATGTTCAGGTATTTCTCGGATTGGTTTATCTTTGGTCATGTTGATGCTTTTGTCAATATTTTTTTATGATGGATGCTGATGTATAAGAAAATTCATATTGGTGTTATTGGTGCAGGGGATTGTTCGCCAGAAATCTATAATATGGCCAGTGAGTTAGGCTATCTCATTGGAAAAAATCATTGGATTCTTATCTGTGGAGGCCTGGGTGGAGTTATGGAGGGAGCAGCAAAGGGCTGTTACAAAGGAGGTGGGATGACCGTTGGCATACTGCCAGGAGAGGATAAATTAGCAGCCAATCCCTTTATAATGCTACCT